>JBBPYM010000353.1:0-7218 GCA_038199905.1 Chitinophagales bacterium
CTATCTTTGCACATGGCAACAAGAAACAGCGCTCCCCGTAAGATTTCATACTCCCAAAAAATTTCAGGTGAAGGTTTAACATTTGACGATGTTTTGTTAACTCCTGCATATTCCCAGGTACTGCCCAGGGAAGTAAATACCCAAACAAGGTTCACAAAAGAGATCTCTCTGAACATACCGATGGTATCCTCAGCGATGGACACGGTTACAGAAGCCATACTGGCTATCGCCCTGGCCCGCGAAGGCGGAATGGGCATCCTGCACAAAAACATGAGCATTGAAAGGCAGGTGGAAGAAGTGAGAAAGGTAAAACGGAGTGAAAGCGGACTTATTATAGACCCTATAACATTACACATAGATGCCACGATCGGTGACGCGCTGAAGCTCATGAAAGAAAATAACATCGGGGGTATCCCCATCGTTGATCACGAAAAGAAGCTGGTGGGCATCCTTACCAACCGTGATCTCCGTTTCGAAACGGATAAAAGCCGCAAAGTGCAGGAAGTGATGACCAAAGATAACCTGGTGCTGGCACCCGAAGGCACAGATCTTAAAAAAGCAGAAAAAATACTACGACAATACAAGGTAGAAAAATTACCGGTGGTGAAAAAAGACCGCACACTGGTCGGACTCATTACTTACCGCGACATACTGCAGGTGCGCAGTCATCCCGATGCTGTAAAAGATGATTTTGGTCGGTTGCGTGTTGGTGCAGCACTGGGCATCACCAAAGACATGCTGGACCGCGCTGCAGCTTTGCAATTTATCGGTGTAGACGTAGTTTGTCTTGACAGTGCACATGGGCATACGAAGGGAGTGATTGACGGATTAAAAAGCATTAAAAAGAATTTTAAGGGTTTACAGGTAATAGCGGGAAATATTGCCACTGCTTCCGGCGCCAAAGCACTTGCCGAAGCCGGCGCAGACGGGGTAAAAGTAGGTATTGGCCCTGGTTCTATCTGTACCACGCGCATAGTGGCAGGTGCCGGCGTACCACAGATCACCGCCATCATGGAAGCTTCATCGGTACTGGGTACTATGGGTGTACCGCTCATCGCGGATGGTGGTATACGTTATACAGGAGACATGGTAAAAGCACTGGCAGCAGGCGCAGATACTGTAATGATGGGCAGCGTGTTTGCCGGCGTTGAGGAGAGTCCGGGAAACACAATTATTTATGAAGGAAGGAAATTTAAAGAATACCGGGGCATGGGATCTATCGGCGCCATGAGCCAGGGCAGCGGCGATCGTTACTTCCAGGACGTTGAGGATGACATTAAAAAACTGGTACCGGAAGGGATCGAAGGAAGAGTAGCTTTTAAGGGAAGCCTGAAAGAAGTAGTGCAGCAATATACCGGAGGCCTTCGCGCAGGTATGGGCTACTGTGGCGCCAAAGACCTGGCCGCGCTAAAACTGGCAAGCTTTATTAAAATTACCAACGCCGGCATGCGCGAAAGCCACGCCCACGACATCGAGATCACCAAAGAAGCGCCTAACTACAGCAGGAAGTAGTACCAGTTTTATACCGGAACTTACTGCTAAAAAGGTGGATATTACCCTTAACTTTGGCTCGACAGTTTTAGCATTCCCTGACCATAAAACTTAAACTACATTAAACATGAATTTCTTAAAAACGAAATTACTTACCCTCGTTCTTTCCTTGTTTGTTTTAGGAACTGTTCAGCTAATGGGCCAAAATCCGGAAGTTAAATTAGGCTGGGAGCTGGGCGCACAGGCATACACTTTTAATCGTTTTACGTTCTTACAGGCGCTGGATAAGATCGACAGTTGCGGCCTGAAATTCGTGGAAGGCTTTCCCGGACAAACAATTGGCGGGGACATTGAAGGCAAGATGGATTTCAAAATGGAACCCGCGAAAAGAGAGCAGATCCTTAAAAAACTCAAAGATAAGGGCATCAGGATGGTTGCATTCGGTGTAGTAAATGCCAATAGTGAGGCAGATTGGGAGCAGTTGTTCCAGTTTGCAAAAGCCATGGGTATCCAGAACATCACCTCTGAACCAAAGGAATCTGATATTCCCCTGCTATCAAAACTGTGCGATAAATATAAAGTTAACCTTGCTATCCACAACCATCCAAACCCTTCACATTACTGGAGCCCTGAAATAGTGTTAAATGCAATCAAAGGACATAGTTCAAGAATTGGCGCCTGTGCCGATATTGGTCACTGGGTACGTTCAGGATTGGATCCTGTTGAGTGCCTGAAAAAACTGGAAGGACATATTAAGGGTTCACACATGAAAGACCTTAATGTGAAAGCAAAAGAAGGACATGATGTTCCCTGGGGAACCGGTGTTTCAAATATTGAAGGCGTGATAAAAGAATTAAAGAGGCAAAAATTTAAGGGGGTGATTTCGGCCGAATACGAACACAACTGGTTGAATAATACTCCTGAAGTTGCAGAAAGCGCGAAGAATTTCCGAGCGATCGTAAGCAAACTATAATTCAGTTCTTTCGCCACTAAGACACGAAGGCACCAAGTAACACGAAGAAAACCTTCGAGTTACTTGGTGCCTTTGTGTCTTAGTGGCTATTGCTTAGAAGAATCTATGATAAAAATGGTCATCCCCTTCGGCCCATGGGCCCCAAGCACGAGGGATTGCTCGATATCAGCAGTTTTAGAGGGCCCCGCGATAAATACTCCAAAACCATAATCGGCGTTACCAATCTTTTCATACGCCTCATGCATGGTAGGAACAATGTCTTCCTTATTAATTACAACGGCCAGGTACTGGCAAATAAAAGGCAGCACGCGCGCCCGTATGATTTCTTCTGTTATCCAGACGGCCGCATTCTCTGCAACGCCAAGTTCAGTTTTAAGAATGGCCAGATCTATATTTTGCAATAAATGTGGACCTTCTGACAGGTCTAAATCGTCCAGGCCCACCAGGTCCCTGCAAGTTGTAACGACACGTTTGGCATCCGGAAAATAATTTTTTACCAGGCTGAGGATCTCGTCATAACCGCTTACCACATACGCTTTGCCCCCGATGGATTCCAACACAAGAATATATTTTTCCATCAAACCGGAAAAATCACTTGTAAAATAATCAATAACGGGCAGCGCAGTACTTACGGGCTGACTGGTACGGATAGCCGCTAAAATTTTTTCCCTGTTACTCATCCTTTTTATTGTTTTTGCTGTACCATTCACCAAATGATTCATCCGGTGCATCGGGCATATCGCGTTGTTTATACCAGGGATTCAATTTATTGTTTACTACAAACGGCACATGTTGCATGACCCACCTGCCAGCCTTGCCTGCGAAATTAAAAACAGAAGGATGAGAAAGTGTCCAGTTCATCACCTTAATGCCGGCGGATTTGGTAGCAGGCACATAACCTTCCTGTACAAGCACCTGTCGCCATTTATAAAGCTGTTGATGGATATCAATTTTCACCGGGCAAACATTGGAGCAGGAGCCGCATAATGTGGATGCAAAGGGAAGATCAGCATATTTTTTCATGTCGAGGTTTGGCGCCAGTATTGACCCGATCGGGCCGGAAATTGCAGTGTGATAGCTATGACCACCGCTCCGGCGGTAAACCGGGCAGGTATTCATACAGGCACCGCAACGGATACATTTTAAAGAGTTCCTGAAGTCCGGCCGACCTAATTGTTTGCTTCTTCCATTATCAACAAATATGATGTGGAGCTCTTTGCCTTCGCGGGGCTTTTTGAAATGACTTGAGTAAGTTGTTATTGGCTGGCCGGTTGCGCTCCGTGTCAGCAGACGCAAAAACACGCCGAGGTGTTTGCGTTGAGGTATAATTTTTTCCATCCCCATTGAGGCAATATGTACATCCGCAAGGTGAGCACCCATGTCGGCATTGCCTTCGTTGGTGCATACCACAAACTCGCCCGTTTCAGCAATTGCAAAGTTTACACCGGTAAGCGCCACGCGGCGGGTAAGGAATTTCTCACGCAGATGTTCCCTCGCAACGCCTGTCAGATATTGTGGGTCCGACGCGCCTTTTTCTGTACCCAGGTGCTCATGAAAAATTTCACCGATCTCCTCTTTCTTTTTATGAATACAAGGCAGTACAATATGACTGGGCACTTCCCCAGCGAGTTGCACAATGCGTTCACCAAGATCGGTATCTATCACTTCAATATCATTTTCTTTCAGAAAATCGTTGAGGTGACACTCCTCTGTAAGCATCGACTTGCTTTTGATCATTTGCTCCACGCCGTGTTTTCTTAAAATAGAAAGCACGATCTCGTTATGTTCTGCTGCATCTGTCGCCCAGTGAACAACAATTCCATTCTTTTTAGCATTCTCTTCAAACTGAAGTAAATACTCTGAGAGGTTTGATAATACATTATTTTTTATCTGTGAAGCTGTTTCACGCAGTTCTTCCCATTCAGGGAGCTTATTGACCGCGACGTCTCGTTTTTTGCGCACAAACCACAAAGTCTGGTCATGCCAGTCTACCCTTGGTTCATCTTTGTTGAACTGCTCAGATAATTCCGCGTGATCAGCTATATGAGACATGTGGTTTTTGGTTTAGTTTTCAGATACGGGTTCCAGCTTTAGAGCCCGCGCGATCTTACCCGGCGTTTAATATTTCCGCAATGTGCAGCACTTTTACTTCGCTCTTGCTTCTTTTTAAAATCCCCTCCATGTGCATGAGGCAACTCATGTCGGCGGCCGTGATAAATTCCGCGCCGTGTTTTATATGATCCGCTACACGATCTTTTCCCATCTTCACGGATACTGCTTCTTCGGCAACGCAGAAAGTACCGCCAAACCCGCAACATTCATCCTGCCGGTCGAGGTCGATGATTTCAATGCCTTCAACCATATCTAATAAATAACGAGGCTTTGAAAAAGGCGGCGCGACCAATTCGCTCATCTGTGACAATTTAAGGCCCCGTTGGCCATGACAGCTTTGATGCACTCCAACTTTATGTTTGAACGTGGCTTTAATATGATCGACCTTTAAGATGTCAGTCAGAAATTCCACCAGTTCATAAATTTTATGTCGAATACCGGTTGCTTCGGCGGGATGTTTCTCGTCGTGCAGGTGTTCTTTGATATGCAACACACAACTTCCGGATGGTGAAACGATATAGTCGAATTGTGAAAAATTCTTTACAAACAGTTCATCGCAGCCGTGCGTAAGGTGTTCAAAACCGGAATTTGCCATTGGTTGACCGCAGCAGGTTTGGTTTAAAGGATATACCACTTTAACGCCTTGCTTTTGCAATAACTCTAAGGTTGCTATGGCTGCTTTTGGATAGAACTGGTCAACATAACATGGTATAAAAAGCCCTACTGTCATACTTCTACGTCTTGGATGTCGGAATAATATTTAAGATCGATGATATCTCCCGGCAATGATTTAGAATTCCAGTGTTTATGAATGGCAAGAGCTGCGCCCATCGCCGTGGCCTGTGCCACTGAAGCTGCAAATACCTCAATGTCAGGAAACGCAGCCGCCAATAAGTGCATAAAGATAGGATTCTTACTAAAGCCACCGTCTACAAAAATCCTTTTCACGTCGCCGTTGTTTAGAACCAGCCGGGTGGCGGTTACCTGTTGTGTTACCAGGTCGTAAATTAACTGGTGATACGCTTCTTCATACGAGGAAAAAACTGAAAGATCACGCTGGCCAAAAAGAGATTTTTCGAGGATACCTTCTTTTTTCTCTTCGTGTGCAGTTGGCTGTTGTAATTTTATCTTAGTTATAAACGCTCTTTCAAATGCTACGCTGGTAAATAGATCGTTTGCTGTCTTAAAATGTTCAGCCAGGCGTTTCGTTTGTTCTTCATGTTCATAGCCTGCAAAAAGACGTGATGCCTTTACGGGTTTACCTTCATACGTAAGATAACAAAGGCAATCCTGGTTTAGTTCATCCGCGGTAAGTGGCGACTGGTTAAAAGGATTCAGGCTTATGCACCAGGTGCCGGTAGACAATAAGATAAAGGGCTCGTGAAAATTTGCGAGGTAAGGTATAAGTGCGGCGGAACTGTCATGCAGACCCACACCCACCGGCAACTGGCTTCCTGCGTGATCAATCGGCATTACATCGTCTCCATTGTATATTGGCGCCAACTTAGCATCAAGTCCTTCCTGGTACACCCAGCGGTGATAGTCGTGGCTGGTAAAATCCCATAGTTTAGTATGGCAGCCGATGCTGGTAATATCAGAGCAAATACCTCCGGAAATTAAAAAACTAATATACTGCGGCAGGTGCAGCGTATGTTTGATACGTGAATAAATTTCTGGTTTCTGGTACTTGAGCCGGTACAATTGCAAACCGGAATTTAAATTTCCAAGTACCGGTGAGGCTGTTTGTTTTGATACCAGCAATTCGCCGCCATAGGTTTCGTAAAACTGTCTTTTAAGATCTTCTGGATAAGGCTTCAGGTAACTGTACAAAGGCGTTACCGGCTTAAAATGTTCATCAAGGTGTACCATGCTGGCGCCATAACCTGAAAAACTGACTGCTCTAATTTCGAAGACCGGGTTGGAGGAAATTTCGAGAAATGATGTTTGAATCCAACTGCTCAGCAGTTCAATATTCTCGCAAGGATCGCCGTCCTCATCTACCGACTCGGGTAGTTGTATAGATTTTTCCCAAACCATCCGGTATAACTCATCAAACAAAATGAGTTTCTTGTTGGTGCGACCAACGTCAAAAATCAGTATGACATGTATAGGCTCCATCTTATAAACCGGTGGCTATGGTTTTTAATCCTCTTTCTTTTATTAAGTGCTCACGAACTTTCAGTTCACGGTAAAGTGCCAGTGGTTGAAGGGCACCCGAAGCCCGCAAACGCGCTTCTGCTACGATGGCGCGCGTATCTGTTCTGAACGCATCCTGCAGAATTTCCTGCGCAGCCGTAACATCATTGGCATCCTGGGCAGCTACCAATGATTTTCTGTCAACAATGAGCGCCTGCGCATATGACAACATGATCGCTTCAATTGATTGGAGTAGATCTTCCAGCGGATCTTTAACGTTATGCGAAGCGTCGATCATCCATCCAAGATCGGTAGAATGGCTCATTCCTTTGGCATCCATTCCTTCCACCAGCTCATTAAAGATCAGGAACAACTGGTATGGCTTTATGCTTCCCACGGTAAGGTCGTCATCTCCATATTTTGAATCATTAAAATGGAATCCACCCAGTTTACCTTCCATCAACAGTAATGAAACTATCTGCTCGATATTCGCATTTGGCAAGTGA
>JBBPYM010000354.1:0-2631 GCA_038199905.1 Chitinophagales bacterium
AGGCTCTGGCTGAAAGGCAAGCAGTAAAGCCACCTGGCTATCAATTTTATGACTTATCAATTCTTTTACCCATGCAATGGCCCTGGTTGAATATAAAAAATCAAGTTGCGCCTTGCGGATATTACTGATAGATCCATATTTCACACTCCATACCCGCCCTTCTGGCATCCCCTGGTCGTTCACAAATAAAATATCCACCTGGTTTTTTATGGCAAGAAAAATGGCATCACTGGTAATACGCGCAGACTTGCTTATCGAGATGGACTTTACCACATCCGGTGGAAAACTTTGTTTTCCGTCAGGACTGGTTATCACAAAAAGATTATTTTCCTTTTGCAATGTGGCACCATAAGAGTTAATAATTATATTCATCGTTGATTATTTAATAGTAAGCCTTACCGCATTTTTCGTGGATTGGTGTTTTTTCTTGTCGAAACCGTCTTCCAACTCAAACACAACCGGAATACCTGCAGTAACTTGTTTGGATGTTTTTCTTACTTCTCTCATAGAAAAGTAATATCGTTTGCCGTCAGTGGCTTTCACAAATCCTGACTGATTTCCTTCTAACATTTTTTCTATGATACCTTCATGAAATATTTTGTCGGCATTGGCAAGGCTGTTCCAAAATGGTGTTAGTTGTTTTATAATATCACCATAGTGTAAGGTCTCTAATTCAGGTGCATTAAAAGCTGTCAATTCAATTTGCATGACTGCCGGAATTGGCCAGTTATGCTGATGCCTGATAGCGGCAACGAGGAAAAGGTGCTTTTTCGCTGCGTCCTGCATCTCGGGGCGGGGCGTTAATTTATTGAAGATACTATAATAAAGTTTTATCTTTTTATCTGCGTCGCCAAAAGCCAGCGCCGCAGCAGCTAATAGCGCAAGCGCTTCTTTGGGGTCATCGATGATTTCTGCCAGGTCCTGCAACAGGAACCACTCTTTTTTCTGACTGATTATTTTTCGTAACATTTTTTCGGCTTTTTCTTTTTGTCCTAGTTGCAAATAAGCGAAAGCTTCTTTCCGGGAAAACCAGGTGAGATTGTTATAGTGCCATTTCAATTGCCGGTTGCGGGCCGCTTCCACGAGTGTTAACAATGCTTCTGGCTGGTTGAGTCCTGCTTTAACTTTTATCATGGCGCTAAACCATTCTTCTACCGGCGATGCATATTCTATCATTTTACCATTTGCACCTTTCATGCTGAAAGGCTGATCGTCCAGCAGGTCGGGGTCAAGCTTTTGCAGCCAGTTTTCAATTTCCTGCCAATCTGCCGAAGGCTGACTCATTAAAAGTTTGGCCAGTTTAAAAATAGCTTTCGAGGTGAGTGAAAATTTTTGATGCGGCGGACAAAGATCATACATAGCCTGAACCGCCTTTTTAGCAATAGCAACCTGGGGCATGTCTTTACCTGTAAACTGGGTATAATAAATACAGGAAGCATATAATTGCGCTATGATGGTAGACTGTGGAAATCGCTTATACGTTTGGCGGCAAGTATCTAATGACTGCTGGTATTGCCTGGTTTCTTTGAGGCAATAAGCATAACTCCATCCTGCCCAATCATTAAACTGGCCGGGATCCTGCTGCCAGAGCGGTTCATAAATAGCAATCGCTTTTACGTAGTCTTTTTGTTGGCGCAGTGTGAATGCCTGGGCGAGCGGTTGAAGTTCCATATCTAGTCTTTTTTAAATGAGCCACCATTCATCGTGTAAGTATAATTGTGTGCGAGTTCGGGTGATGGCGGTGTACCACCACCTCAGCATTTCATCGTTGTTCATTGATCCGTACATGCTTTTCTCTAAAAACAAATACACATTATCCCATTCACCGCCCTGCGCCTTATGACAGGTAACGGCATATCCATAATTAGCCCTTAGTGAATTGAGCCAGGGATCTTTCCGCATGCTCTCCAGGAACGCTTCTGACTTGCGGCCAATTTTTTTCAAATTCATTCGTCTTACAAAATCAACCATGAGCAAACGTTGCTGTTCAGTTGTAAGATTAGACGAGTAGTTAGAAAACGGTTCGAGCGCAAGTTTCACCTGGTATTCATTTCCGGTTTCGAGATGTTTTACCCTTACATCCGCGAAACGAAGCAATTCTTTGGTTTCTATTTCTCCAATTTGCAGCACTTTCACAAAGTCCCCATTGGTAAGCGGCACCAGGTAATTGTTTTGGGATACCATTAATATTTCGCCCGCATTAATAATTTTATTAGTGTCAGGGTAGAGCCTGGAGCGGATACTTTTGTTAATCTTATTGCAAGTATTATTGCTTTGCGCTATGGCAATGCAGTCACCGGAGCCATACTGAAGAAATCTTGAAAAGTATTCCAGGAACAAGGTGTTGGCATGGGGAAATACCGTACAATTATTCCGGTTTCTTGCAGGCAGTTTTGTCCAGTTAGCCGTTTTAGCTTTGCCTACCGCGTTTCTTATTTCGGTTGCGATAAGCAGTATATCATTCCCTTCCTGGGTGCGCATGATTTGATCGAGCGTGCCGGTCATTATTTTTCTGCCAGCATGTACCAGCCATGGTTCGTTAAGGGCAGGACTTAAAGTCTGACAGATTGGAGGAAGCTGGCAGGGGTCTCCCACAAAGATAATTTTGTTATCCCCAATTGCTTGTAATAG
>JBBPYM010000355.1:0-19270 GCA_038199905.1 Chitinophagales bacterium
GGTCTCTGTGTAACTCTTTTTCTTCTTCCGGCATTTCTCTGTGGTAAATTTCCTTTACCAGCCGGGGTTTTGCACCAGTGAAGGGTTTAATACAATTTCATTAAAAGGTATCGGGTACAGGTACATTTTATCATCATATTTTTTGGGGATATTACTCAGGTAAATAAGGTTACCCTTGCTGCCTTGCGAAAGTTTGGATGTATTGTTATCAAGCAAAAAATACACAACACCACTCACCCGGGTTGTTGGAATCTTATCAACAAAACATACATCAAACTTGCCATCCTGGTTAAGATCAAGCAAGATGTCTTTACCCGGAACATAAATGCCATCGTATGGTCTCGTAAGCAGTTTGCCAGCCTTCCAGCGCTTGAGGTCATCATAACGGAAACCCTCACTTGCAAGTTCCACACCCCTTTCACGCCTGATCTCAATAGTTACGGCATCGGAGATATCCGGAAAAAAATTGGCCTTCATGTAGGCGTCAACTGTAACAGGCTTCGCCCTGTTTTGTATGCCGGCACGATTTCGCAGGTCACCAATTGTCAGGTTCCAGTCAGCAACCGTAAGGGTTCCCATAGCAGCCTTTGCTTCCGCATAATTAAGCAATACTTCCGCATAACGAATGATAGGGATAGAATTATAACTCTCGGTACGCGTATCAAAATATTTATCATCAAGTGAAAATTTCTGGATTTGGTAACCCGAATAGGTAACATTAAAATCGGGTGCAGCAAAGGTTCCATCTGTTCGTTTATAATCTCCCATCCTGATTGTTTGCTGTAACCTTTTGTCGCGGTTTCTTACTTCTACCTGAAACTGCATGGTGTCATAACCAGGCGTTTCTGTAAAGCGACTGCCATCAATATTAAGATAACTATTTATAAAGGTTTTGGATAATCCAAGCCTGCTACCCAGCGTGGCACTGTTGAACCACCAGGCGGCATCGTGCCATTTTTTTAGTGAATTATTGTATACCGCCGCCAGCAATACTTCGTTGGCCACGGGGGCCTCACTAATGAACAAGGAGCGATAATCCTTTTCTGGAGCGCCGGTGTTCTGCAATTTATACTGCGCACTTTTTATGAGCTGGTCAGCCGCATCTGCTGCTTCCAACAACCATTTATTAGCGGAAGCATCCAGAGAAAACTCCGGGTGGTACTTTCTAAACGTTCCTTCAAACAGGCAAATTCTTGATTTCAATGCCAGTGCCACAAACTTAGTGATCTGTGTGCAACTGTTGTCTTTGGTAGCATATATATTGTTGCAGGCAAAATTAATGTCTGCGAGCACAGAGTCCATGACGAGTGTTCGCGGATCTCTTTTCTTGTATAATGCGGAATCATCAGTAGCAAGGGCTTTCCCATACCAGGGAACATCGCCAAATTGTTTGGTCATGTTAAAATAATAATACGCCCTGAAGAATCGTGCTATCCCACCATAATGATTCCTTGCTTTTAAGGGGATGTTGGGGTTATCATAATGTTCCAGGAAGTAATTGATGTTCCTGAGACTTGTCCAGCTCCAGCCAGTTGCTTCCAGGCTACTGAGTTTACCGGTTATATACGATGGGATGGCATTGGGCACGGTGATATCCGTCATACCGTCTCCCTTGTATACACCGGGTCCATCAGGCAGCATCAGGTAAAATGAATTGGTATATAATTGAAGATTGCTTTCTGATGAAAATGCCTGTTCGGGTGTGAGCCTGTCGAGCGGCGTCTTTTCCAGGAACTTTTTGCAGGAAGTAAGCGCCATCGCTCCTGCCAGAAAAAGATATAAGTATTTCATGAATAAATTTTTATTATTAAATAATGAGGTTTTACCACACTGGCAGTTGTTGATTAAAATGTAACGTTAATGCCTACGGTATAAGATTTCTGCATAGGGTAAGAAAATCCATCTCCCTGGTTTGCATTGATCTCGGCATCTGAACCCTCAATAACTTCAGGATCAAAGTTTTTGGTAATTTTGAACATTGGTGAATAAGTCCAAAGGTTCTGCCCAGTAAAATAAATCCTGAAAGCGGTGAGGTGCATCCGGTCCAGCGACTTCTTCGGAATGGCGTATCCAACTGTTAAGTTTTTCAGGCGGATATAACTAGCATTTTGAAGATATCTTGTTTGCGTTACTGCAAGCTGTCTTGTGCCTGACAATGCCGTGTATGTTCTGTACCTCGGGAAATAAGCATCCTGGCTGGGATTGGCTTCTGTCCAGTGATTCAACGTGAAGGCAGGCAAAAAGCTGTACGGCCTGTTATATTGTCCCCAGAAAAAAGAAGCTTCTGTTGATGGATACCAGTCTCTTTTACCAATGCCCTGGAAAAAAGCGGATATGGAAAAATTGTTCCAGTCGGCATTACCAGTGATGCCATAGGTGTAACGGATTGCGGAGTTACCGATCACACGCCGATCACCGGGACTATCAAGCGTATTTTTTCCTATGTTAATGACGCCGTCATTGTTTAAATCTTTGAATTTAAGATCGCCGGGAAGAATGATATTATTGTTCGATACCACTATATAGTTCTGTGTAGCATGTTTCGCGATGTCTTCTTTTGATTCAAAAAATCCTTCTGTTTCAAAACCCCATATATCTCCAAGTTTCTGTCCTTCATAATAGGTAGATAACAGTTTGTTGGGATTGTAGAACTTAGTGATCTTACCAACATTGTCGGCGAGGGTTAAACGAAGGCTGTAGGATAGCGGTTTGCTCCATTTGATCTGATCCATCCAGGTGAGGGAAATTTCCCAGCCATTTGTTTTAAGATCCGCGAAATTGCCCCTTGGCACCGCAGCGCCGAAAACAGATGGTAAGGGCTGACCTGAAGTGATCATGCCGGTTGTTTTTCTTTCGTACCAGTCAAAGGTTCCTGACAGGCGCCTGTTCAACACCTGCACATCCAGGCCGAAATCGAGCATGGTTGATTTTTCCCAGGTTAAACCACCGGGAATAACTGAGGGCCGTTGAATATAACTAGGATACACACCATTCATGATCACCGTGGAAGATGAAGCGCCCAGTGTTTGCATAAAGGTATAAGGAGAGATATTACCGTTTCCCAGTGAGCCGTACGAACCACGTATCTTCATATTGTCCAGCCAGGTGGCTTTCTTCAGAAATTCTTCTTCAGAAATTTTCCATCCTGCGGATGCCGAAGGAAAGAAGCCGAATCTTTGTGCTTCCGGAAATTTTGAAGACCCATCATAACGGCCATTCAGTTCAAGCAGGTACCTGTCTTTAAAATCATAGTTAGCGCGGTAAAAAACGCCGGCAGTTGCCCATTCTGAACCACCTCCCGTAACTCTGTAATTGAGGCCGGTAGCAAGGTTAAAGTCTGGAAGATTGTCGAGCAACAGCCCATCTCTTTGAACAAATAGATTTTTAATCTGGTCATATTCCACGTTCCAGCCACCGAGCAATTTAATGTTATGGTTACCGAATTTCTCCGTGTATTCACCATATAAATTACCTACATAATAATTCTCCGTGATGCCGTTGTTGTTTAGATAGTTAAGACCGTTTGTAATAAGCTCGTCTGGCTTTGTGCTGTAAGGCACGGTAAAGAATTTCCGTTGTTCATTGGTGCTGGTAAACAGGTAGGAAAAGTCGGCTTTTATATTTAGCTTGTTTTTAAGTACGGATGCAGTGAATCCGAGAGTGTTCCTGATAAAATTCTGCTTGGAGGTTGAATAACTTTTGCCATAATAAAAATCGCCGATAGAATAGGCACCCACAATGCTCATTGTTTTATCAGGATTCAGCAAAGGAGATACAGGGAAAGCAGTCACCGCCATCAATCTTAAAACAGCGTTTACACCACCAACTGATGTAAGCGGGTATTTATAATCGTATGTGGAAAAGTCAGAATTACTATTAATGGTCAGCCAACTGTTAACTTTTACGCTGCCTTTAAAACGCAGGTTGTACCGGTGAAACTTGTCTGTATTGTACCGGTAGATCCCATCCTGGCTGAAATACCGGCCGGATATCAGGTAGTTTACTTTTTCACTTCCCCCGGAAACATTAATTGAATGTTCCATTGAAGGGTTCTGGTCGTTGTACAATTCTTTAAACCAGTCGGTGTTACTATAATACAAATATTTTCCTGTTACAGGGTCGATACTGTATTTGGGAAGATTAGGATTTTCGTCATGCAGTTTAAGAGAATCGAGGTATGCCAGGGAAAATGGCAATTGGGTATTAATGGTTTGAGGGTGTGAAATATAATCGTAAAAACCGTAAAATGATTCATCAAAATTCTTAGCCCACTCGTAACCGTTAGAGATGAAGTCCTGCGTTACGGTTCGTTTGTTAATTGAATAACTTCCGTTGTAACTAACCTGAATTTTATTTCTTTTCGGACTGCGTGTTGTGATCAGCACTACGCCAAATGATCCGCGTGCGCCATAGATGGCTGCAGAAGCGGCATCTTTCAGCACGGAGATGCTTTCAATGTCGTTGGGATTAAGCGTATTGGGGTCGCCGGCAACGCCATCAATCAATATCAGCGCGCTTCCGCCGGAACCTATTGACGTTGCTCCTCTTATATTGTAAGTAGCGCCACGCGTGGGTTTGCCGTCGGTCATCTTAATATTCAGGTTCGGTATTGTTCCTTCAAGGCCACGGGCAATGTTAGGCATAGGCCGATCCTCGAAATACTCGCTTCCGATCTGGTCAACTGCACCAGTGAGGTTTACTTTTTTCTGCGTACCGTAACCGACCACTACAACTTCATTCATTGCATTGGGTAGCAAATCCAGCACTATTGGAAGATCAATCAACTCTCCTTCTTTAATGGAATATCCCCGCAAAGATTTTTCCTCATAACCTGCATAGGAGATAGTAAAAACATAGGGACCACCTGGCTTCAGTCCACTGAACGTAAACTGTCCCGCATCGTTGGTTTGGGCAGTCTGTGAGACCTTTAAGGAACTGCTTTGCACTGTGATTGTTGCGCCGGCCAGCACTTCACCTTTCTCATTTTTGATAAAACCTTTTACAGATGGCTTCTGCGCATACACGGTGACTCCCAGGCATGCAAAGAGCAAAAAAAGGCTGATTGTTTTAAACAGCGTAAACCTACTTTTCATATTATGTTGATTTTGAAAATTAAACAAACCTAATGAACCAATCAGCATTACTGACCGCATGGATGTTACCAATAAATTATATTTGAATTGTTTTGCAGTACAGGAACAAGACGTTTGGTTTATTACTTAATAGTTGCGTAATATAAATTGGTATAGACAGATTTTTGCAGCAAGCTAGTAGTCAGATGGCAGGCACATCTGAGGTGTTAAAGTTATATTAATTATGATTCAAAAGAAAAATAGTTATTATTTTTTTGAAGGAAATTTTGGAGTGTCGCTGTTCTCCTTAAATATCACCCTTTGATCTTTTTCAATGATGGTTCCGTTCAGCAATGCTTTCTCAATCCCCCGTTTCATTGCCATTTCCACGTTTGAACCAGAGCGGGCAAAACCGAACAGTTTTGCACCTTCCCTGATAAGCTCCTCTTTCGGAAGGCTGAGCTGGTGCCTTAAAATTTCCCTGATACCGTTTGCGATCTCCTCTACAGGAATGTCCTCCGCATCTCTTTTCTGACCGTTTACTGTAGAAACCCTATATGCTGAATAAATTTCAGCACTTACCTCATTGTTCCAAAAAACGGGATTCTCTTTTTCACCAGTTTGTATAAAGTTTAATTCCAGCAAATACTGTTCGAACTGCGCGTTGATACGGGTTCCCAGTTTTGAAATGCCCCAGGCAGCAAGTACCCGTCTTACCAACAGATTTCTTGTAATCGGTGCTTCTGTTTCAACAACTTTTGTTATTTGGGACTTAATCTTTTGTTGATTATGCAGCTGCAAAAAGTCTTCTGATGTTGAGGTTAGTGAAAGTTCAAGGCTACAGACCTTGTACTCATTAGAAAAAATAGTTCTTTTTTCGGCTAACCGGGTTAGACCACCGTTTAGGAATACCTGTTCGTTGTTTTCAGATACCCTCAGCGCGGGCTCCTCTTCTTCCGTAACAACCTCAATATTGAGTTCCGCCTGTTGTATCGCGGCCATTATTCCGCTCATCACCTCTTCAGGATTCTCCCACCAGTCTGTAGACCAAACCCGGAAGAGTTGCCAGCCCAACTGTTTAAGCACATCATACTGAATGATCTCCCGATCTCTTGCAGTTTTCGCATTTTTATAATTATTACCATCGCAAAGAATGCCAAGTATATATTCAGAACTTTTTTGTTTATTAACAATGCCCAGGTCTATCCGATAACCGGAGCAACCCACATTGGTATGAACATCATAGCCGGCTAACCGGATTTTTTCAGCCAGTAACTTTTCAAATCCAGTGTCAGTCGGTCCTATGTCCATTTTCTTGTTAACAAGGGAAACTCGTCCCTTTTCTGCATATTCAAGAAATGACCGTATGCCCGCAACACCTTCTGAAGAGGAACGGGTGATGTCAATATCATCAGCACGCAAGGTTGAATAAACCCTCATTTCATACCTTGCTCTTGAAACGGCAACGTTTAGTCTTCTCCATCCACCTTCGCGATTCAGGGGACCAAAGTTCAGGCTTAGCTTTCCCGCCTGGTCAGGACCATAACCTACCGAAAAAAGAATTATGTCACGCTCATCGCCCTGCACGTTTTCAAGGTTTTTTATAAAGATAGGTTCATGGGTATCCAGCGCCACTGCTTCCAACTCAGGATAGGTCTTTAATAAGTCATCAAAAAGGTTCTGGACAAGCAGTTGTTGAACAGCACTGAACGTTACCACCCCAATGCTCTTCTTGGACAACACCGGATCGGATAATCGACGCCTGAGTTCCTCTATCACCGCTTTTGCTTCAAAGCTATTTTGCCTCGACTTGCCCCGGTCGTAATAACCTGCAACCGGTATGAAGCTAACTTTCGTGGCTATATCATCCGGAGAGGGAAAAGTCAGCAGTTTGTTTTCGTAATACCGCGAATTACTGAAAGCTATCAGGCTCTCATGTTTGCTCCTGTAATGCCACAACAAATGCCTGGACGGCATAGACAAGGCGAGACAGTCATCGAGGATACTTTCCAAATCCTCTTTCTCTATATTATCTTCGTCGATATTACTGGATGATGTAAAAAAACTGGTCGGCGGCATTTGCTTGGGATCGCCTACCACGATCATGTTGTCGGCTCTCGCAATAGCGCCAACGGCTTCGCAGGTGGGCATCTGGGATGCTTCATCAAAAACCACGAGGTCAAAATTAGCTACCGTTACATCAAAATACTGCGCTACAGAGATGGGGCTCATCAGCATACATGGAGCAATTCTGGGTAGTAAATTCGGGATAGCATCAAAGAGCTTACGGATAGGCATTGCCCTTCCATTATTTCGGATGGTTTTTTGCAATACACTGATCTCCGATGACTGTGATGACTCCCTTGTAAAGTCAGGCACCCTGGACGCGAGTTTTGCAAACAGTTCATCTTTTGTAAGTTTTTCATACTGATGACTCATGAGCCTGAATCGTCTTATCTTCTCCTCAAAAAGTTTTCCATTGAAAGAAGCAAGTGCCGGCTCTTTTTGTATGATGTACGCAGCGCAAGAGCGGTAAAGGCTCTTTTTATAAATATTCGTCAACTGCTCGCTTTCTATACTGCCGGTTTCATATGCCTTGATTACAGGAAAAAGTCCATCCTGCATCGCCTTATCTTTTGCGTTGATCCAACTGACCCAGTTTTTAAGTTGTTCGATACCCGATAACATTGTTGAGAACACTGTTTGCTGGTGACTTAGACAATTGCCTTCTGCTGTTAATAAGTTTGGAAAATCAATTCCCAGCAGGGCCGATAACTTTCTTTGAACTACGTTTATAGATTGGTGTGAGGACGTAAAATCCTTTAAGTATTTTCCATGCACGGCAACAAACCCTGTGGCGCCCTCACCCAGCTCATTGGCAATATGGTTACGCCACAGCCTGGCTTTTACAGTGCTGCCGGTAACAAAAATGATAGCCCTGTTGATATGTATGAGTGTATTGGCGGTTATTACCAGTTGCTGCCAGTTGCAATCATCTCCATTCCACAGAAATCCCAGCCAGGAACTTAAAACGGATTTGTTTTGTTCAATCAGTTCCTGCTCTTGTTGATAATTGATAATTTTTTGCAGGATGGGAACTACCCCTGCATGCTCAATGCTTCCGCCAGTAGATATTTTTTTAAGCCGTTTTTTAATAGCACCCTGCTGGAAAAATTTTGGCAGGAACCATTTGCCTTCCGCAGCATTCCAGTTTGATAAAGCAAACTCAGCATCAAAAACAAGGATTGATTTCTGAAAATGCTGCATTAGATCATTTCGTAATTCATTTCTTTTTATACCATGACCGCTGATTGCGATGAGTTGTACACAAACCTGCTCCAGGTTCTCAGCGCTGACTAAAGCAGTCGGAATATCAGTTATGGTCAGCAGGAGTTGTGCGATATTATTTAATGCATCAAACTGGTCTTTACTGTTAACCGGTGTGTCTATTAATTGTTTTGTGCATACCTCGGCACAATAAGTCTGGTAGTTCTTTAAGTGATCCAGGTAAACTACAAGTAATTCTTTGGCCTCGGCTTTAAGTTGCTGGGTGTACACCTGTACGTTTACATAACGAAGCGGATGTTTTACTGGCGACGGTAACAACGAGCCCGCTGCCTGAAGTTCCTCTACGATATCGTTCCAGTTTGTAACATCAGCGCTGCTGAGGGTTTCAAGCTGTTGATGGTTAAAGATAATTTCAGCAGTTATTCCCTGTAACTGTGCATCGTAAGAAAAACAATCAAACAAGGAAAAACCGAAAGGGTATTTTTTATGTAACGCGTTAACATACGCGTTAAGCTCATTGCGCAACAGGTGAATGCGTTCAGCCTCTACCCGGTAACTCTCAGGCGAACTTAATTTTGATATTCCAATTGTTCTTTTTAATTGTTCAAGAACAGCGGATTTTTTAGATTTGTTAGAATGCAATTCCAGGCAAAAAGGGCCGAGGCCAATTTTTTCCAAACGGTCACGCACAACCGAAAGCGCTGCCATCTTTTCTGCTACAAAAAGCACCCTTTTTCCATTATAAAGGGCATTTGAAATGATATTTGTAATAGTTTGAGATTTGCCTGTACCCGGTGGGCCATGTAAAACAAAACTTTTGTTATTCATGGAAGCTGTAATGGCTTCGAGTTGCGATGAATCTGCACTGATGGGCAATGCGATGGTAGCGGGATGATGTTTGTCGTCAAAATCATTACTACTGTTAGTTTCATCATCTGTAACGTCCCACTCTATCCTGCCCGAGACGAGGCTGGACACAAATTTATTCTGCAGTAGTTTAGCTGCATTGCGGTGGATATCGTTCCACATAATGAATTTACTAAAAGAAAAGATGCCCAGGAATACCTGTTCTTCCACCTCCCAGCCAGGCTTTGTCATAATACCCTGGCGAATGATACTGAATACGGATCTCAGATCAACCCCCGTCTCATCCTTTGGTAAATTTTCCAGTCCGCCGATGTTGATGCCGAAGTCCTGCCTGAGCATTTCGAGCAGGGTAATGTTCATCATTGTTTCTTCTTCGCGGGTGCGGACGAGGTAACCTTTCAGCGCTGATCTTCGAACGATCTCAACAGGCATTAACAGGATCGGCGCGTACCGGGCGCGCTCGCTTTCGGGTGTTTCGAACCATTTAAGCACACCAAAAGATATATACAAAGTGTTGGCTCCATTTTCTTCCAGCGATAACCTTGAGGACCTGAAAAGGTTTGTGATACTCGCGCTTAGTTCGTTCTCGGTAAGATATGAGCGGAGTCGCTTCTGCGTAAATTCATGGTTAACAAGATCCGTTACAGGATCTGCTGCATTGATGGCCTGGTACACGCCTGCGTTACGTAGTGGATTATCCCAGTCGGTGGGCTTCGGCAAGATCTGAAATTCCGCACCGGCTGCGAGTGAATCTTCCAGCTTATGCAGTTGGGTGAAAATCAGTTGTACCGTATTTTTGGTGATTCTTAAATTCAGCAGGTTGTTTCTTAAAGTAAGATCCAGCAGTTTTCTTTCCCAGAGTTGCACTTTAGATACTTCTATCTTTTCTGCATCTACCAATTTTGCTGCAGGCAGAATCTCTTCGGGTATGCTGTTGTTCCTATCCTGTTGGTGAGGTGACACCAGCTCCCAGCCATGAATCGTTTTTACCCGCAAAGGCAGTGGTCTTATGCTGCCGAACCTTGCGCGCCTAACGTCTATGAAAAGAAGAAAATCCTCCTCGTTCAGTAACTTTTGATTAGCCTCCCGTACAGCGTCATCAAAACCTGATATATTACCGGCATTCATAAGGGTACTTTCTACCAGCACGATTTCATTAATACCATCAGCGGTTCTTTTCGTAAGCAGTGAAAGATCATCGTTAACGCTGTCAGGGAACGATTCATCTATTAGCCAGCCGCCTGCAAAAGCATGACCTTTTATAACAATAATTAACGGTCGTAGACCAACGGCTTCCAGGCAGCTTGCAAATAACAGCGATATGTCAAGGCAGTTAGCCATATTTTGCATAAAGATTGTATCGCACATGCGTACCCGCTGCCCTGTTTCTTCAAAGCTGGCAGGCACGGTGTTATAAACCAGGTTCAGTTCAGCGATGGCTTCATAAATAGCGGCCATTTGTTTCCGCGCCCTGTCTGGGTTAAGGCTTTGGTAAGCATCAAAAGATGGCCTCCCGGTCCATTTTTGCAGAATGGCCGAGGCGCTGATAATTATTTTCGCTATCTCAGGATGATTGGGCGTTACGAATGCCGCCAGCATTTCCGGCAGTGTGGTAGTGCCGTTCCAATAGTCGTAGGGAAGTATGCCAATATTGTACAGCTCCTTAAATAATATTTCCTCGCCGGATTTAATGATCAGCGTAAAATTACCGGTGATTCGTTCTGTAAGTTCTACCAGGTACGCTGTGTTGAATTTAATGTCAACTGGCCCGAGGTCTGCCAATGTGTATGGTGAAAGGTCAATATGTTTTTTCCATAAAACAGCAAAGTCAGGCTCAGCAGATATTTCCACTAACAATCCGTTCAGGCTGACGTCTCCAGGGTTTTTAATGGTTAACTTCCTGATAACGGGCACATGATTCTGCTGCATGGCAAAATTCACAATAGGGCTGTAGATCAGGTCAACTTCTATGCTAGCGGTGGCACTGCTCATTGTGAAAATGAATTATACATGAATGCAAAAGTTACGACAAGCCACCGCAAAGTAAACGGATTTAAAGGTGACTAAAAAGTTCACCAAATTAGCAGGTACTCGCAGACGGGTTGCGGGATTGCTCTTCCCTAACCTATAAGGTTTGCAGGCAGGGTGTTGTTGTTAAAATCTCAACCATATAGGTTTTAAACAGGATCTATCACAAGCAGGTAAAAGCTTTTTGATTAGCACCAAGGCAATGTACCAACAAGCACAACGCATAGCCGCCAAAGCACCCCGCTCCGTACCCCACCCTCGTTTGGCCTACGGCTCAAACGTCTCCTCCATTGGAGGGGATCTTGCCGCAATCCGCTTTTAGATATGTCAAAAGTCTTATTTCTCGCGCTTTGGGTAAGCTAAGAACAGAACTTAAAATACCTGCCAGGTTGGATCAATGGTGACATCATCAACTATTTGAATTCATTCCTTTATGATCAGCGGACGCTCCCCTAACCTATAAGCCCGTGCAGGCAAGTTGTTACTGACCTGATAGGTTAGGCGAGAGGCCAAACGGCGACAATAAATCCTAAGTAGTGAAAAATATTTGTTCGTTTCCTCGCTTGAAAAGCAACCAACCCGATAGCTGCAACAATGAAAATATTTACGATCTTTAACTAGATTCTTTGCGGAGAAATGTACTCCATTGACTTAGCATATCCGCACCATTCAACAACTACAATTCCTTGATTTATAAAAAATAACGCATGGCACACACTAAGCCTCACGATGATATCATAAAGCAGCAATTGACTGAATTAATTAATAAAGGCAATGCGCACGCGTCTTTTGAGGAAGTTACAGCAGGTGTGCTGTTTGAAGATCTTGGTCAAAAACCAGGCGGCCTCCCTTACAGCATCTGGAAACTCGTGGAACACATACGCATCACACAATGGGATATACTCCAATTTTCAAAGGATCCCAAACACGTATCACCAAAATGGCCGGACGAGTACTGGCCCGCTGAAGATGCACCTGGCCGCGAAAAAGACTGGGAGATATGTTTGAGCCAGGTTAAAAAGAACAGGGATGAGTTTATTAAATTAATATCAAAAGCCGATGCCGACCTGTACACACCATTTGAACATGGCGACGGGCAAAATTTATTTAGTGAAGCCTTGCTGATCGCCGACCATACCAGCTACCATCTCGGACAGGTAATCGTACTGAGACGACTATTGACCAACTGGGGAAGTTAATATTGTTGTCGCTACAGTTTAAAAGAAAGTGGCTGAATTTTATAGGATTTCACCGGCACTCCATTTTTCATCGCGGGCACCCATTTGCCACTCAATTTTATCAACCTTATTACTTCTTCTCTTAACCCTCCTTGCGTAGGACCACTGATTGCTTCTACTTCACTTACGCTTCCGTTGTCACTTACTTGAAACTGTACGTTTACCGTGCCCTGGAGCCTCAATGACTGGGCATCGGCAGGGTAATGGAAGTTGAGGTTGAGAAAACGCAACCAACCTGAAGGTCCACCTGGAAAGGACGCTTCAACATCAAGCTCTCGCACAATAGTAGAGTCCCGCCGTGTGAAAGCCCTGTTAAGTTCCTCGATTGCATTTCCACCCGGAATTTCTCTTTTAAACGTGATCATCTGGGTTTTTTCCGATTTCACAGGTTCGCCATTCAATTGGGCCGGCTTCCACCTCCTACTCTCTTTTATAACACGGACAGCTTCCTTAGTCAATTCTTTCGGTCCAGTTACTACAACTAGATCTTTCAACTTCCCCTTTTCGTCCACCAGGAATTTCACCATCACCTGCCCCTGGATGTTTTTGGCAGCAGCTTCCTCCGGATAACGGAAATTTTTGGCAAGAAACCGGAGCCAGCCGTTTCGGCCCCCAGGATACTCGGCTTCAACCATTCGGCTAAGTGTGTCTTTATTGATGATAGAGCTG
The DNA here is from genome assembly GCA_038199905.1 of Chitinophagales bacterium. Taxonomy (GTDB): domain Bacteria; phylum Bacteroidota; class Bacteroidia; order Chitinophagales; family Chitinophagaceae; genus JADCRZ01. Next base: position 13,163 of record JBBPYM010000355.1, read on the forward strand.
TCTGGAATTTGGAGGCTTTGCGCTGGTGCGTTATCCCGGAAAGGCTGAACCGTATCCTGCTTCGGCGCCTGGAAGCTTATGCCAGGTAGTGAAAATCCGCATAACAATAGTGTTATTGCAAGCAATCTAAAAGATTCATGAAAGCGGTAGGAAAACAGGATAGTTATCATCATATAGACGTTTATTATAGTTGGTCGGTTTTAGTAGGGCGAAGGTGAACAATGACTGATCTTTCATAGGCCGTTCCGCCGCCGAAGTCTTCGTTAACATTGAGATTCAACTTAGTAAACCTAGATGAGAGCAGGTATGGATGAGGTGTTGCGAGTTTTAGGGGTAGGACCGTGTTAATACAACATGCTTTTGATTATTCCAGGAAAGGTCCCGATTGTTTTATAAAACTCAGCCAGGAGTAATAATCAACCAAAAAGATAAAAGACATTCGTTTTGTAGATAAAAACAAAGCTGTGTTGGCAAACACCTGGAGTCAGGTAGTCGGAACTTTACATTTTTTTACCTAAGCATAGCTGAACATCCTACACGCAGACAATCTTTTTTAATATATTTTTACCTGCTGAATCTGTTTAATGATCTTTAATTTATATACAATTCATTATGAAACGACGTTCTTTTGTTAAAGCTTCTTTATTGACCGGCTATGTGGGCAGCCTTGCTCCCCTGGCAGGCCTTGCTTCCCAAAATGCAGAAGCTGCAAAAAAAGAAGGCCGGGAATTTTACGAATTGAGAGTATACTCTTTAAAAAATGAGGCGCAGCAAAAACTGGTGGAAGATTATTACCAGAATGCCGCCATCCCGGCTTTTAATCGACTGGGAAGCAAAAACATCGGGGTATTTACTGAACTGAAGCCGGCGGCTTATACCAAAATCTATGTCGTTATCCCGTTCAGGTCACTGGCAGAATTTTCAAACGCGTACGAAAAGCTCGCTAAGGATGCTACCTACAACGAAGCAGGAGCGGCTTATCTTAATGCGCCGGCAAAGGAGGCTGCTTACGAGCGGATAGAAAGTTCGTTGATGATGGCTTTTGAGCATATGCCAAAGATAGCGGTGCCCGAAAAAAAGGCGCGGCTGTTCGAACTTCGTCGTTACGAGAGTGCCAGCGAAAGTGCAGGCAAAAAGAAGATCGAAATGTTTAATACCGCCGAAATAGAGGTGTTCAAAAGGGTCGGATTAACACCGGTATTTTTTGGGGAAACAATTATTGGTATCCTGCGCCCTAACCTTACCTACCTGTTAACCTATGACGACATGGATGAACGTGTACGAAAGTGGAAAACGTTTAGCAGCGATCCGGAATGGAAAAGGATAAGTTCAATGCCCGACTACGCGGATGCGAAAATTGTTTCACATATAACATCGGTGTTTCTCGTTCCCACGGAATTTTCGCAGGTTTAGTCTTTTATCACCTAAATCGTATTTTCAATGTAGCATTTACCTTTCCAGAGCGTTTGGTAGTTCAATATCGCCGATCAGTCATGCTTAAGAATTCATTCATGAAATATTTATTATCCTGTATTCTCATCATCGTATTTTCTTGCAGTTGCAAACAGGGTAGCAATTCTGGCAAAGAAACCAAACCAGTGAGAGATACCAGTATATCCGTCACAAACGCTTTCACTCCCAAGTTCCTGGATAGCACCGACCTGGAAACATTTTTACAGAGCAGGCAATTACATGACAGCATTGCCAGTCGATTAAGGGAGTTTTACGCAAAGCGCAATTACCAGTATGCCTGGTTTACAGATTCTGGTTTTGTTGAATACGGGCAGGGCTTTTCCGAGATGCTTAATAACTATCTCGCATACTCGAAAGATAGCACGTTGTTTGACGAGGAGTTGCATAGCCTGATAGACTCTTTCTCATTAAACGAGCATAGCGCCAGGCCTGCAGGGGAGTTTATCAAAACGGAACTGTTATTGTCCACCCAATTCTTTCGTTATGCGCACCGGGTATATGAAGGCAGGAACGGCCTGGATCAAAAAGACCTTGGTTGGTTCATACCCAAAAAAAAGGTTGATCCCGTAGCGGTACTCGATTCAATGATCAGTGTTAAATCATCTAGTTTCGAAAGCTATGAACCGCTTAATCCTCAATATAATTTATTAAAGAACGAGTTGATAAAATATTATAAAGTACAGGACGAACTTGATTCTTTGAAGCCAATAGCGCTATTGAACAAAAAAGATATCCTCGATTCCTCAAAAAATATCAACCTGAAAAAACACCTTTTATTGTTAGGTGACCTTAGTGCCCAGGCTGCCGAAATTAAGGATGGCGATAGTGTAACCGTTGCGTTAAAAAGATTTCAGAACCGTCACGGCTTATCCCCGACAGGCATTGTAAACCAGGCTACCGCACAACGTATTAACCAGCCATCTGACTCCCGCATAAAACAAATGCTTATAAACCTCGAGCGCCTGAAATGGGTGCCACTTCAACCTTCCAGCGATTATCTACTCGTGAATATCCCTGAGTTCAGGTTGCACGCTTTCGACAATGGTGAATACATATGGAGCATGAAGGTGGTAGTGGGCACTGACGCAAATAGCACAGTAATCTTTTCCGGGAACCTGAAATATGTCGTATTCAGTCCTTATTGGAATGTCCCGCGAAGCATCCTGAAAAAAGAAATATTACCAGGCATCAGCAGGAATAAAAATTACCTCGCCGAACACAATATGGAATGGAACGGTGGTAATGTGCGCCAAAAACCAGGGCCCCGCAATTCGCTGGGACTTGTAAAATTCCTGTTTCCAAACAGCTATAATATTTACCTGCACGATACTCCCTCAAAAAGCCTGTTCAGTGAAAGCAAAAGAGCTTTCAGTCATGGTTGCATCAGGCTGGACAAGCCGACTGAACTCGCGTCTTTCCTGTTAAGAAATGATTCAAGCTGGAATAGCGAGAAGATAGCCCAGGCTATGAATGCGGGGAAAGAAAAATATGTAACCCTGAAAGAAACAATTCCTGTTTTTATAGGATATTTTACCTGCTGGGTAGATCAAGCAGGAGTATTAAATTTCAGGGACGATATTTATGGTCATGATAAAAAAATGGCCGAGAAATTATTTATTAAAGATTAAGGCCAGCTATCAGCTATCAGCTATCAGCTATCAGCTATCAGCCGTCGGCCTTCGGCCTTTAAAAATATCTTTTTACTTTCACCCACACCCATACCCCATACTCATACCTCATACCTCATACCTCATACCTCATACCCCGGCACTCAAAACCACTTCATAATCTCATCCGCAATAATTTCATGTCCAGTATCATTGGGGTGATTGACCGATGACATATAGTTAGAGATCTTACCACCATCTTTTATAATTTTCTGAAAGAGAATAAAAGGATCAGCCAAACCAACTTGGTACTTTGCTGCTAACTGCCTGACCTGGTTAGCATGCAATTCAAGGTCGTTGTTCACAGCGGTTATATCTCCCCGTTGGTCGGGGGATGGGGTTACCAGGATCACTTTTATATTATGACTGACTGCCTCCTGTATCATTTTCTCCCAGGCCTCGCGGGATTTTTCCAGGCCGGCACTACGATCATTCAGCGAATAATCTATCAGGATTACATCCGGTTTCTTTTGAAGCACATCTTCCGCAAATCTAGTTTGTCCTTTGATGGCATTCTCTCCACCTATTGCGGTAACAATTACATTCAAGGGAACAAAACGATATTTTGATTTCAATTTCTTAAGTACCAGCTGAGGGTAGGCCGTCATAGTATTTACTTCGTGGTTATCACGGTAACCGGCCGGTACTGAGTGACCATGGAATACGATATTCACCGTTCTGTTATTCGGCCACACCGCACGCAAGGCGGTTTTTACGGTGGACAAGTACGCGGTATCCTGGCCATTGACGGGCTGTACATTCAAAATGAAGATCAGAAGGAGGCTAGAGATGGTTGTTTTCATAATCACTTTTTTAACCGCGAATTGAGCAACAGGTATACAAAAAATACGCAAAGATAATTCAACAAAACTACCAGGCAATGCCAAGCTCACCAGTGATATTTTCAACAATGAAATGTTTTCCCAGTTTCTTATCACCTTCCTTAAAACTAATCTTGCCGCTTTTCCAGGGATAAGATGAGTTCAGGAAAAGTTGCAACTTCTCTGCCGTTATATTGTCCTCGGGATAAATCCTGACGGTAGCCTTTTTCAAACCCGTCACCTGCATTCTTCGTGTTATGAACTGGTCCCCGGAGTAGGCCTCTTTGCAGGAAATGATCCCTTCCTTTTGCTCTACAAATACCCGGCACTCCTTGTGCCAGGCAGTGGGCATTGAGTAAGTGGCCGCACCATTTTCGAGCCTGGCTTCAAAACCAGTAAATAATGGCGCTCCCTGCGGAAATTCCAATCGTTGCTGTACCGTGGTGTTCGGCGAGTAACCAGAAAAATAAAATGCATTGTTGCCCCTGCTCACCGTAAGGATAGGACTCTTTACAGCAGGGTTATCTTTGTCAATCGCGTATTCGATCCCGAATTCTTTTAACACATATCTTAGTAGTAACGGTCCTGTGAACCATTTAGACGGATCATCAGGTGTTAACAGTTTTCCCCCGAGAAAAGAACTTGAATTTGTACCTCTTACATAGGCCACTTTTCCACCGCGCCACCCGGGCATGGAGCGCACCCATGCCACATCGCGCACATTGGAAGATTGTTGCATGGTAGCCAACAGTTTTGTGCCGGCGTCATTTTTGTTATCAATAGTTGAACTGATACCGCCGCCGGAAAAAAGAGCACTATGTTTTATGGTGGTTGGAAACTTTTTGTTGAGCCGGTCAGGCATCTGTTTGGATACAACACTAAATTCGCCTTCCAGCGACGCGCTGTTCTTTTCATTGAGGAAAGCCTGGAACGCTTTGCCTGCATGATCAGCGGGGCCATACACAATCAGTTTACCACCACTCTCTACATAAGCGATGAGTGATTTTTCCAGTGGTGACCCAGGGTTCGGAACGATAGAAACAAGTACTGATTCATTAAACAACCCTGGCTTAGTCTTTATCGCCGATTGGAACGCACCGGTTGAAATAATTGTATTTAAGGGAAAGCCATTATTGATTGCCTGGCGGATAAGCCAGTCGCCATAATAAATTTCAGGAAGCCTGTCTTTTTGCGAATAGGCCCAGTCGTGGTATTCATCAAAAGGATAAACCCATACCAATGGACCCGGCGCAGTGGGCATGTCGTACCTTGCTTTCAAGATATGAGGTATTACTTCATCAGGCACTTGCGTGGGCATGTCTCCGTAACTGTTATCTATTGTAAGAAAATTCAGGTGGGTCGGTACGCGCACCTCCCCTTCTTTGTTAATCCTTGCAACAGACATCGGCAAGTAGATATCATGTGGCTCGCGACCGTACCTGTCGAGCCAGGGACTGTTTACCCACCATGGATCATGCGTATAATAACGGAAGATATATCGTTCGTCAGGCAGTTCAGCCATGCGGGACATATACCCCGTCAACTCCAGCCCAAAATCACCGTCGAGTGCGGCCCAGGGAGAATTCGGGGGAGGCAGTATATTGTAACCGCCATTGTAGATATTTTTCAAATCAACACCATCCCTGGCCAGGTCGGTTCCCGCAGATAAATTGGTACCACGGGTTTCAATCCGGAACACGGGACATTCCTTGCGAAACAGCTTCCAGAAATTAGTGATTTTCTCCCTTGTTCCCTGCAGCTTTTCCTGTTCGAAACCTTTGCCATTAAAGATAGCACCAGTGGATGACCAACCTTCCACACCAAACCCGAATCCATTGCTAAACCAGATATAGTCATAACCAAGGTCCGTTAAAAAATGCTGGCTCTGTCTTCCAAAGAAAGTTCCAAAAGGGGTATTGGCAGGAATGCCGGTCGGAAATCCCGCATAGGTTACCGTATCAGCATTAAGTACAGAGTAACAACTCACGAATGTTTTATGCCCCATCGCATTACCACCCAATATCTCCGTATGACGGTTGTATTTAAAATCGGATTTGGCAAATTCAGGGCCGGGGTCAAAAGTGGCTCCGACCCTGATGGGTTTTCCAGTGATATTTTTACCCGTTTCTTTTAATGTATGAATGATA
>JBBPYM010000356.1:0-2476 GCA_038199905.1 Chitinophagales bacterium
GTTTGGTGGCCGTGTAGTCCATCGTTATTTACCAGAGCTACCGTGTTATAGCCATAATCACCGATATATAACTTGCTACCGTCGTCAGACACCGTTTCAAATGTATAATTACCTGCAGCAGGTATCGTGATAAATCCCTGGTAAAGAAAACCATATCGCTTTTCTTTATTCCGGGGATCAAGGTTTGGGGTTGTTGAGGTACCAGTTTTGGCAGGAGTAAGTGCGTTAAAATCAGGTAACAAACTCCATGTGCCTTCGTAATACTTGTAATTAAGGCCCTGAGCGCCCTGCACTGCGGAGATTCCAACCAAGAACGTAGAAATTACTGCTAGTAATAATAGTTTCATAAAAAAAATCTTGAATTTAGTTTCCAATGTAATCGTATGGGTTTTTATAATCCTGATCCTTTAGGGTGCAGACAACATCGTATCTCATGAAACGCAGGTGCCTTATCAGAAATTAGAAATCAGTATGTCAAAAAAAAGTTGTATTTCAAATGCGTGTCTCGTTGGTAGCGCCCGCAATAGGCTTAAACGAAATGAGAAACATCGTTTGTCTTTGACAGACATTGGCTTTCATAGAAGGTTGGTACAATTTTATTTTCAGTAGAACTATCAAACTTAGCAAACACTATACCAATTAAGATGATTTGAAAGGAATTAAGTTGATATGGATCAATAAATGTACATTTTACATTTATTAGTTATTCACATTTACTTAAAACCAGCAAAAGCCTAATGCCAGAAGGTTTGCGTTACAGTTTTTTACATAGGAATGAGAAGAAAGAATCAGCGTTTGCGCGGGCTCAACAATGAATATTAGAAGACTTGAGGATGTAATGTAGTAATCTATTCTGATAAAACAAATCTGATGTGGGGAAATAAGTAAACAGTTTTTCCTAACCGGAATTTTTTCAATCAAATGTGAAATGAAGATTCAAGGAAGAATTTAATAAAAGATTTTTTTGTTGCCCGACCTGGATTCGAACCAAGACAAACAGTACCAAAAACTGTCGTACTACCATTATACTATCGGGCAAACTTTTGCTGAATTTTCAGCAACGATGCAAAAGTAAGGTTTGAGAAAATGAGTTCCAAAAATAACTGTCCACCTAATTAAAAGCGGAACGAAACAACAGTAAAATATGTGTAAGGCGGCTTAATGAAATCTATCTTCATCTTCTTTCAATTTTTTTATGAGGTCCAACGCTTCAGCAACAACATCACACATGATTGTTATCAGAGAGCCGTCCTTTGCGTTGTTGTAAGCGTGCATGATGGCTTCCTTTTCGTTAAGAATAATGGTAACAGGAATTTCCTTCGTTTTAGCTTCATCGATACCTTCTACAAGCAGACCGACGATATTAGCCGCCGTACGTCCCCGAAGATGCTTATCCTGGCGGACGATGATTTCGTCAAAACAACCTGCAGAAATCCGGCCTAACTCGCGGATATCATCATCCCTGCGATCCCCGGTACCGCTGATAATACCAACCTTAGGGGTACCGTCCAGTTTGCGTATAAAATCACTTAAGAGAGTCAGGCCTGCCGGGTTGTGCGCAAAATCGACTAGAAACTGGAATTTTTTAAACTGAAAAAGATTTAACCGGCCAGGAGTCTGGGTAGAGGATGGTACAAATGTTTGCAAGGCTATTTTAATATCTTCAATCCTGATGTTCCTGTACAGGTAAGTGGCCAGTACTGCAGGCAGGGTATTCATTACGTTGTGTAAGGCCTTGCCGGCGAACGTTATGGGGATATCAGTTACTTTTTCAATTCTGATTTTCCAGGTGCCTTTTAAAATAGAAACATATCCATTTTCATAAACAGCCGCATACCCTCCGTCGGCACAGTGTCTTATTATGCGTGGGTTATCTTCATCCATGCTAAATAGTGCCACATGGCAATCAAGGTTATGTCTCATTTCGTATACCAGGTCATCGTCGGCATTGAGAATGGAAAAACCATGAGGGAACACGGTTTCGGTTAAAATTGCCTTCACCTTTGCCATCTGTTCAAGGGTGTCGATGCCACCAAGTCCCAGGTGGTCCTCGGTAACATTAGTAATGATAGCAATATCACAGTTTTGAAAGGCTAGGCCGGATTTTAATATACCGCCTCTTGCGGATTCTAGCACCGCAAAATCAACTGTTGGATCTTTTAGCACAAATTGGGCGCTCAATGGACCTGTACAATCTCCCTTCATCATCAGCTGGTTTTGGATATATACGCCATCAGAAGTTGTAAACCCTACCTTGTAACCGGCGGTTTTTGTAATGTGAGCGACCAGCCTGGTAGTAGTAGTTTTTCCATTTGTACCGGTAATTGCGATAATTGGTATCCTTCCGGCACTGCCTTTTGGAAACAACATTTCAATAACAGGTTCAGCTACGTTCCGTGCAATGCCCTTTGCAGGCTCAATATGCATTCTGAAACCTGGTGCTGCATTAACTTCCAGCACAGCGCCTCCGTTTTCA
>JBBPYM010000357.1:0-10353 GCA_038199905.1 Chitinophagales bacterium
CGCCACCCGCAATATCGAATCGCCAGACTCATAACTTAGCAGGTCCTGGTGAAGATATCCTATAGTGGTTTCGCGCCCTTTTTCAACGCTTCCTTCTGAAGGGGTAAACTGTCCAACAAATAATTTAAGCAGTGTGGATTTGCCGGTACCATTGTAACCAATTAAACCAATCCGTTCATTTGGTTGAATATGCCAGGTAGCATCCCGTACAATGGTTCTTGCGCCAAACTCAAACGTAACATTTTGTAATCCAACTAACATAGTACTAAATAAAAAACTGTTAATAAAAGTTGCAAAAATACCATAAACCAGCCTGATTCCAATTATCCATTACCTTTGAGTGTATTATTATTTTGATAAATAAGCGGTTAGGACTCCCTAACAGGCACTATTGTTTACAACAAAAAATTACTCCAGATGAAGAATATCACTGTTTTTATGCTGATCATTGCCATTACCACAAGCTGTAATAACACGGAACAAAAGGCAGCGGAAAACAAACCTGGTGAGGTTGAGGTATCGCGAACCTCACACAATTCCGAAGCGTTTAATGACTCGTTTAAAAAATTGCTTGACTCTTACTATGCGCTGAAAGACGCCCTTGTTGATTATGATACGGTAAAGGCAAATGGAGCAGCGTTGTTGCTGGCTGGTTATGCAGATAGTCTGAGGATAAGTGATATCAGCAATGATTCTTCCGGCGTGGTTAAAGAAACAGCAAAGAATTACACTGGTACTATGGCGGGTTCAGCGCTTGAGTTTGTGGGTGAGCGCGACCTGTTTAAAAAGAAGAAAGAATTCCAGATGATCTCCGATGCAATGTATGACCTGGTAAGAACGGTAAAATATGACCGGGAAATAATTTATCACCAGCATTGTCCAATGGCTATCAATGATACCGAGGAGGCTTACTGGTTGAGTAATAGTGGTGAGGTGGTAAACCCATACCTGGGTAAGAAGCACCCAAAATATAAAGATGGTATGCTGGCTTGTGGAGATGTTACTGATTCACTGGGCTTCTCAAAATAAAAAAAACCGCAAAGTTAACTTTGCGGTTTTTTCAACAATTTATATAATTAAGGTTTTACAATCACTTTCGAAATTTTCACCTCTGTCTTATTTAAAGGGGATTTTTGAGCTACCGTATCATTCTTGTGAATGCTTGCCAGCGTTGGCGCGATAACAAGCGAAACAATTGACATAAGTTTAATAAGAATATTCATTGAAGGGCCCGATGTATCCTTGAACGGGTCACCGATGGTATCACCGGTTACTGCTGCTTTGTGCATATCTGAACCTTTCCTGTATATCTGCCCGTTGACCTCAACACCTTTTTCAAAAGATTTTTTTGCATTGTCCCAGGCACCGCCAGCATTGTTTTGGAACATGCCCATCAACACACCGCTTACGGTTGCACCAGCAAGAAAACCACCCAAAGCTTCCGGTCCTAATAGAAAACCGATTACCAGTGGTGACAAAATTGTGATAGCACCGGGTAGCATCATTTTCTTGAGAGAAGCTTCGGTAGAGATTGCAACGCATTTGTCGTACTCAGGCTTGCCAGTACCTTCCATGATGCCGGGTATCGTGCGAAACTGGCGTCTTACTTCTTCTACCATGCTCATCGCAGCTTCACCAACCGCCCTGATGGCCAGTGATGAAAATATAAATGGAATCATACCGCCGATAAATAGACTGGCTAATACCTTTGCTTTGTAGATATCAATGCCTTTCATCTCGTAACCGTTGTGTTCCACTACACCAACATAGGCTGCAAACAAAGCCAGCGCTGTTAATGCTGCCGATGCAATGGCAAAACCTTTCCCGGTTGCTGCGGTAGTGTTACCAACTGCGTCCAGTACGTCGGTTTTTTCACGAACATCTTTTGGTAATTCACTCATTTCAGCAATACCACCTGCGTTGTCGGCAATAGGGCCAAAAGCGTCAATGGCAAGTTGCATGGCTGTAGTTGCCATCATTCCTGCGGCGGCGATTGCCACGCCGTATAAACCTGCACATTCAAAAGATCCCCAGATGCCAGCAGCCAGCACAATGATCGGCAGGCAAGTACTTTCCATTCCTACCGCCAGGCCACCGATTACATTTGTAGCATGGCCGGTAGAAGACTGGCGGATAATAGACATCACCGGTCTTTTGCCCATGGCCGTATAATACTCGGTAATAATGCTCATTAACGTTCCAACAGCTAAACCTACGCCGATTGCGCCCATAACACCCCATTTAGTAAATTCTATTCCACGAAGCACCATTGTTTCAGGAAGAATATAGTACACGAGGCCAACACATGCAAGCGCGGTTAAAATTATTGATCCCCAGTTGCCCATGTTTAATGCTCTTTGCACGCTAGCAGTGCTTATACCGGCGTTGTCACTAATCTTTACAAACAAAGTTCCTACAATGGAGAATAAAATACCAACACCTGCAATTACCATTGGGAGTAAAATGGGAGCCATACCGCCAAAATTATCATCGGACTGTGTTTCTTGTCCCAATACCATGGTGGCTAATACCGTTGCCACATAAGAACCAAACAGGTCGGCTCCCATACCTGCTACGTCACCCACGTTATCACCGACGTTGTCAGCAATTGTGGCCGGGTTGCGGGGGTCATCTTCAGGAATGCCTGCTTCAACCTTGCCTACAAGGTCAGCGCCAACATCTGCGGCTTTGGTGTAAATACCACCTCCAACACGCGCAAAAAGCGCAATAGATTCAGCGCCTAATGAAAAACCAGTGAGCACTTCAATGGCTTTTACCATTGCTACATTGTACTCGGCAGTACCTTGCGCCAGTCCACCAACAAAATACATATATAAAACAATGAAGAGACTTCCAAGACCTAAAACCGCGAGTCCTGCAACACCAAGTCCCATAACGGAACCGCCGGTGAATGATACAGCCAGTGCTTTAGACAGGCTGGAACGTGCGGCCTGTGCTGTTCTTACATTCGCCTTGGTAGCGATACGCATACCTATATAACCAGCGAGCGCGCTAAAAAATGCACCGATAATAAAACAAACAGCGATTAGCGGGTGAGAGTTCGGATTGCGTGTTCCCATAAACACCAGGAGCACGGCTGCGATAATTACGAAATAGGAGAGGATTTTCCATTCTGCTTTTAAGAAAGCCATGGCACCTTCAGCAATGTACTTGCTTATTTCTTGCATTCTTTCTGTACCTGCATCTTGCTTGGAAACCCAGGCATACTTAATAAATGTGTACAGAAGGCCAATTATTCCCATCACGGGAACGAGATAGATCAGGTTGTTCATATAGTGTTAAGCTTATGATAATTTCAAGGTGGGCAAAAATAGGGGATAAAACCCAAAAAACACCGGCCATTTATTATTTTTTATAGCCGCAGGCAGAATTCAAAAATTATGATTAGGTGAGCATTAAATATGTTGTTTGATTCCTGCTTCAGTTCTACGGATTTTTCAAGAAAGGGCCCCAACTAAAAACCCTGTAGTTTTAAACTACAGGGTTCCAGGGAAAGTAATTATCCGCAAGTAATCAAACCGTGTTACTGCCTGTAACCGTGGTTTGAAAATGACATCTCACCCATCATTCTTCGCCTTCCTCGTAATTAAAAGCATCCTCATTGTTGTTAAAGATAGCCTCCCACTGTGTTATGTTTTTATCGCTCAGCAGTTCTATGATATCGAAAACGATATCCGATTTCTTTTTCCATTCCAGGGATTCGGTATCGCCATATTTGGCGATATACATACAATGATCAGATGCCATGGTAACCTTAATCATGACTACCGGTGTATTTTCTTTTTCCTGGATAAGATAATAACAACCAGGTTCCAATAACTCATACGAATACATACGCTTCAAGATTTAAAATGAATCAATGTGCGGTAAAACAAATAGTTGCAGAACGAGTTCGTTGATGCTGCTCCATAAAGTGTTTTCTGCCGGATAGGGTGACTTGCATTTAAACGACCAACGAAAATAACAAAAAAGGTAGTATTATGTTGACAACTGAAATAAGCACCTTCAAATTGGATAAATGTTCGCTGTGCTCCAACAGACCGGCGGCCTACCTGTTATTTTCTGCTGCGTAGGATTCCCGACTACTTTTTGCAATAATACAGTATCCCAGTGACGGCATTTCTAATTGCCCGCCACCGTGATCACATTTTGCTACCGGATATTGGCAGTTGTTTATAGTGTGGTCTGAACGATAGTTAATAAGAGATTTCTCCAGCTTGGTATTGGCATGACCTTTAAGAAAGAGGATCATAGGTTCCATTTCCTCAGCAGGAACAACAGCAGGCTTGTTCAACCAGTATAAATAATTTATAACCCCGGGTGTATTCAATACCAAATTGATTTCCGATTCAAAAATCAAAACAAAAACACAAGAAGTAAATAGAGGAGCTAATATAACCTTTTTAGAATCAATAAATTGGTTTTCTTCAATATGCAGTGGACAATAGTTTTTAATCTGTTTTCGCGTCAGGAGGTTCGCTACTTTAAGTTCATAGCTAGGCTTAGTGTAGACAATGTACCAATTCGGTTCAGTCATTGATAGGATATTAGGACTTTTGAAATTCCAGAAGTAGAACGATTTTGAAGATCGGAATATTGTTTACAGATAGGAGGGCTTAGCGTACCGACAGCGAACACCCACAAATCTGATACCAGAAAGTCAATTTTTTTCTGAAGCAGAAAAAGAAACTTAAGAGTACATCGGGAAACGCGTTAACCGATCCGACTGGCGGAGCTAGCCATCGACGCTTAAAGCACCGCTACAGAAAATAAAGCATACGATGCCTACCCCGATAATCAGCAAGTGGTACTCTTAACCTTCTGGTCTGTATGGCACATATCTCAATTCATTAAAAAGCAGTTGTTGAGATTAGAATGAAAACATTCCTATGAAGTTGCAAAATCTAATGAAGGCAAAGAACCGCGTTAACAAACCAATCCTAAGCATTAGAGCTCCAATTGACTCAATCAGAGATTCAAACGATTGCGTAATGCAAATCAGGGAGAGTAGCTATAATGATCGGCTGGTCGCGGCCAGGCCATTGTTGAATATAAACCTGTTGCACGATATTTGAAAGATAGGATGAGCACCCCGGGTGACCGGAATAATAAGGAAAGGTAGAATGGTCATGAAAGTTGCGCAGGACGAATTATATTCAAAGTTCCGCGATCAAACCTTTCTCCCGAAGATAGCCTTCAATTTTTAAAATTGTTTTCTCCGTTACCGCGTTATATGCTTCCATAAACTGATATGGATAGATATCCCATTTCTTAATCAAGTTGAGCAACTGGTTATTATCAAGGATAGTAATAGGTATGTCGGAAATCATTGATTCGTTTACCATGGTTTCATATTTTGGCAATGATAGAATGTGGGTTTGAAAAAACAAGAAAACTCGCGTAAAACCTGAAGAATACTTAGTATAAAGTAACGATAATTTTACTGGATTACAACAATAAACATTATTAATAAAAGGTAGCAGAACCGCAGCAACATCGATGTTTATACACTTAAAAACAGCAAACTCTGGTTTCAAGTTTATGTTATCATATATTTTGTAATTAAACACCTGCACCGCGCCGCGAATATGGCGGAAAAGGCAACCTACACTAAGAACCCGGAGTAAAGTACATGTTGACTTTACCGACCGTTGGCAGTGAGAATGTATTGCAATTTGGATCAGGTTGCCAACAACGGCAATATTGATTGTTAACGAAAGAATTAAATAGGACAAGAAGCATAAGTACTGTTTAAATATTGCGAGGTATGGGGTATGAGGTATGGGGTATGAGGTATGAGGTATGTGGTATGGGTGTATGAGGTATGAGTGTGTGAGTGTATGAGGTAGGAGGGTATGAGGTAGGAGGGTATGAGGCAGGAGGTAAGAAGGCCATCTGCAATACCTACCTCATACCTCATACCCCATACCTCATACCCCATACCTCATACCCCATAAAATTGGGGGCCACCGCCGTGCCAGATTGTGAGAGAACCCTGGCAAATATTCGTATGGAGTCCACCGTTCTTCCACGTCTTAGGAATTGCGTCGGCAGCGTTCTTATTTTCTATTTTCCGCGGACTCTTTCAATGGTTTAACTGTGGCGTCCTGCGCAATACTAATTTTAGCTGAGCACAGTACAAGTCTAAGTATCAAAGATTTTCTGCATAACATCAAATTAGATTTTTAACTGGCATGCAATGTCTTCTAAACTACAAACCAGGGAAACCAGCGGAACATTGTTCACTACCGATCTCCCTGGCCCTATTGTTTAAAGTTCAGCTTCAAGATATATCTAAGGTGTTTTATTTCTCAATTCATCCCGTATTTGCATTAACAGTATATCTGTACTGGAAATAACCGGAGCTGCAGGTGGTTCTTTTGCCTTCATCTTATTAGCCGCCTGCACTACCAGGAAAAGAAAAAATGCTATGATCAGGAAAGTAATAGTGGCCTGGATAAACAACCCATATTTAAGCTCCGCGGATCCTACTTTTACTGACAATGATTTAAAGTCGATACCGCCTGTAAGTATACCGACGATAGGCATTAGTATGTTATCTACAACAGCCGTCACAATGGCTCCAAATGCGGCACCTATAACTATACCGATTGCAAGATCCAACACATTGCCTTTGATGGCAAATTTTTTAAATTCATTTAGCACTCCCATGAAAGTTAATATTAAAGGTTAATGATAAAGAGTTTCAGCATTTTAGATTAGCCCGGTTATAAAAAAGTGTATACGGCATTTTTTTATAACCAATTTTTGAACGTCCCAAGCCCGGAACGTGCCATACGACATACATCACAGCCATTATCAACTAAACAAATAAGCAATCTCCTCTTCCGTTAATGACGCCACTAACCCTTCATCCTCTGAAACCAGGTCCGCGGCAAGTTTTCTTTTACGCTCCTGTATCTCTATGATCTTTTCTTCAATGGTATCTTTACAGATCATTTTATAGGCGAAAACGTTTTTAGTTTGACCAATGCGATGGGTTCTGTCTATTGCCTGCTGCTGCACCGCGGTGTTCCACCAGGGATCAAAGAGAAACACATAATCAGCAGCCGTTAAGTTTAGTCCCGTATTACCTGCTTTAAGGCTGATAAAAAATACATTTGTTTTGTCGCCCTCCTGTTGAAAATTGTTCACCATTTCAGCACGCTTCGCGGGAGGCGTTTGTCCATCAAAGTGATAGTGCGCTATTCCCTGCTCGCGGCATGCCTTGGTAAGTAGTTTCAACATGCCGGTAAACTGCGAAAATACCAATACTTTATGGTTCTTAAGGTTATTAGCAAGCTCGTTGATGAGTAAATCTGTCTTCACTGAATCAATACAACCACACTGGTCCTCAACAGGCAGGAGCAGGGGTGAATCGCAGAGTTGTCTTAATCGCATCATTCCTTTCAAAATTGCCAGTTTTGATTTATTTAGCCCCTCGTTTTTTATGTTTAAGAAAACGCTGTCACGGATACTGGTCTTGATATCATCATAAAGCGCCTTTTGTGCTGGCGACATGGTGCACCACATAACCATCTCGTTTTTTTCTGGCAGGTCCGTGGCTACCTGCTGTTTGGTGCGTCGTAGAATAAATGGGGCAGTTAGCTTTTTAAGGGCCAGGATCTTGTCCGGATCGTGATCCCGGTCGATACTGTCTGCATATTCTCTTTTGAAAAATTCCCTGTTCACAAACATCCCCGGCAGGATAAAATTTAGTTGTGCGAACAGGTCAAAAGTGTTGTTCATCACTGGTGTTCCGCTCAGGGCTATCCGGGTGTTTGCCTGCAGCAGGCTAACCGCTTTTGTGATCTGGGCAGCCGGGTTTTTAATATTATGGCTTTCATCAAGCACAATGGTGCCATACGGAACAGTGCTCATCCATTCAATATCGGAGCGCAGCGTGCCATAACTGGTGATGGTGATATCATATTTTTCTTCCTGCAAGCTTTCACTACGACCCGCGCCATGGTGAACATAGGTTGTAATTGCTGGGGTAAATTTTAGAATCTCCTGTTGCCAGTTGTAAATGAGAGAGGTTGGACACACAATCAGGTGGCGCGACCCGGGATGTGCCTCCAGCTGGTAGGCCAGGAAACAAATTGCCTGTAAAGTTTTACCCAATCCCATATCATCTGCAAGACACCCACCAGCGCCGGCTTCCGCCAACAAGCGCAGCCATTCATACCCCTTAAGCTGGTATGGACGAAGAGACGCATTTATCAATGCGGGAAGTTCAAATATTTGGTCCGTGTTCTGCTGCCAAAGGCGCCATTTATCCCACCAGGCCGCGGTGAGCGTTGTTTTGAGCAGTCCCTCATCCTGGCTGCTATCACCACTAAAGGCGAACCATTTCGGGATCTGGATCACCTTTTCTAACATTTTCCCATGACGGAATAGTACCCCATACTGCTGTAACCATTCATCGTTCAAAATGCCAATAGAGCCGTCTTTTAGCAACACACTACGCTGCCCCGCCAGTATCAATTTCTGAAGCTCAGCAAGCTGGATCTCTTCTTTGCCAAAGAAAACCTTAGCCTGCATTGTTACCAAGCGACTGTCATTTTTCTGAATGGAAGTTTCCAGCAAGATCTTATGTGATGAATAGCGGAAATGCTGTAACATATCCATACCCGTTACCTGTATGTTTTGCTCCAGCAACTGGTGGTACACTTTAAGGAACCATTGTTTTTTCTGTGCATCTGCGAATGATAGGTAATAGTAACCATTCATCTGGTTGCGAAAATTATCATGCAGCGCTTCCAGCATTTTTATAAAAGCTTCTTCCGTTTCCCGGTGCCTTTTTACCAGGTAGGTATCACCGTTACGTATAAATTCCTGGCTTGCTTTCCAGTTACCTTCAATCAAAAAACCATCATATATCCATTGCGGCGTAAATACCAGGAATTTGCCGCTAATCTCGCTCAGCAGCACCCTGTTCGCAGGCATTACGTCAATTTCTGTTTTGGCAAGCAGGTTGTTCCGGTTAACCGTATAATCCGTTTCAAGGGGCGCCAGTACCTGCCTGGCAAATTCCGTTGGATTGCCGCTAAAAATCGAAGCATCATCGTGCTGCAGCCGTTCAAGCGTCTGGTAATCTTTGTATGACAACAAGAAATATTCATTCCTGCTTTCAAGTAGAAATTCATAACGGTTAAAACTATCGTAAGGATAAACTTTACCGTTTACCCCAATGACTATGTCAAGTTGCAGCAGGTTGTTTTCCTGTGTTACTTCAAACTGTAATTGAGGTTTGAACGTGCTGAAAATACAGGGCGCCGTCTTGAAATTTGATTTGCCACTTTTGATCCTGTGGTACCAGCCAACAAGGCCTGCATAGGGTTTCAGGGATTCTAACAAGTCAAATATCCGCCGCTTAATTGAACTCATGTAATAGGACTCGAAAACAAGCCCGGCGCGTTGCGTAGTATATCTTTTTTTGATTTCTTCTTTGGAAGCGTTAATGCCCGCCTTGCTCAGTTGCAGAATAACATCCTTCGCCTGTTTGGGAACTGTTGCATAAAATTTGTTGAGCTCAGCATTGTCAAGTTCATGATCGGCATAAGCCGTTCCCGTTTTTGACTTTGTAATGTGCAGCGATGTCAGCACAATATGGTCAGTAAGGATCTGCTGTGGCGATAAAAGGAAAACTGTTTTACGTTCTTTTGTAACTATTGTCATAAAAACTGCAATATAAAACAAGCAATTTGTATCATGTTAACTGTTGGATTCTACCTTTTAATGCCAGCGTAGATGTTGGTAAAACCTTCATAACTTTTTAATGTCGTAGATAGACACCAGGGGTGTAAAAACCTGGTCAGATTCAGGGGATCTGTAAATCTTCAGTACAACGTCCATACCCTTTACTACCCTCCCAAAAGCGGCGTAACCCTGTTTGTCGGGATTGTTGTCACCACCATAATCAAAACCTGGCTGATCGCCGATAACTATAAAAAATTCGGTATTAGCTGTTCCGGGTTCCAGCCTGGCAAGGGAAATGACACCATTTGTATGTTTGATATTCGTTTTTTGAGTTGACTCATGAGGGATGCCAGCTAATGCCTCGGCACGTTTACGGGAACTTCGCCAGATACCGCCCTGAATTAAGTTGGCCTTAAAAGCATTGGATGGCTGGTTTTCGTCGTTAAGCACCCTGTAAAAGTGGGCATTTTTGTACACGCCTGAGTCTACATACGATAGGAAAGCTTTTACCGTCGCTGGTGCTTTGTCAGGATATAACTCAATTTCTATTTCACCTGCTTTCGTTTGGATCCCGATATGAGGATTTTTCGAAGGGGAGGAGCATGATGTAATAATCAAAACAAACATCAA
>JBBPYM010000358.1:0-6622 GCA_038199905.1 Chitinophagales bacterium
AATATTTGTACTCCGCCCTCGGGTTGTACCAATTAGCGCTTGCAATTGAGATGGTTGCTTTTGATATGGCACCGCTATTTCTTGGATATTTGATATTCACATCTAAGTTTCGGTTGAAGTCAGCTATCACGGAAACCAGGTAACTACCACCCAGCGCTGATTTTGTTCCGTTAATCGCATCTACGGAAAGGTTCAACCTTTGACTACCTTCCCGAACTAAATTGCGCTCAAAACCTGCCGGGATCTCCAGTACCAGATCCGCGTCCCCATCCTCGATCATTCTTAACCCCTCTTTATAAGAATTGGGGATGCCGGTAATTTTAAAATACCCGGAGGACGCAATTTTATTGATCAGCTTTTGTGAATAGCTGCTATGGTCGTGATCAACATAGGCTACATGAACGTTCTTTACTTCAAAGTCGGCAGCTAAAGGCAATATGATCAACTGGATCGTTGGAATCAGGAACATCATCGCCAATATGGTTTTGTCCCTCAATATCTGGCGAAATTCTTTTTGCAGGATAAAACGAAGTACTTTCACGATAGCCTGATTTTAAAGTTCTTTAATGCAAGCGTTAACAGTACTCCTGACATTGCCGCCAGGATCATCGTTTCTTTCCATACATAACTGAATCCGAGACCTTTCAACATTACTGCTTTTACAATGGTGTAATAATAACTGGAGGGAATTATATGTGATACAACACGGAATATCCAGGGCATGTTTTCCAATGGAAACATAAAACCTGTGAGTAACAATGTAGGCAGCATCATTCCCATCATAGAGATCAACATTGCCGTTTGTTGGGAATCGGTGACATTAGAAATAAGTAATCCCAAAGAAAGGCAGGTGATGATAAAAAGAATGCTTTCTGCAAAAAGCAAAACAATGCTACCTCTTACTTCCACATCCAGCAAAAAAACCGAGAGTAGCAGGATGATAATGAAATTGATTAAGGAAAGCACCAGGTAAGGAATTGCTTTTGCAATCAACACCAGTATAGGCTTGAAAGGTGATACCAACAGAATCTCCATGGTGCCTAATTCTTTTTCACGCACAACCGCAACCGAAGTCAAAGCAGTGCTGACGATCATAAAAATCAATGCAATAACACCGGGAATAAAGTTCAGGGAACCATTTTGTTCTTCATTGTAAAGCAGTCTTAGCGCTGGAATAACCTGGTAAGAGGGCCTGATGGTTGGATTGAGTTCATGCTCGTAATCATTAATGATAGCAGTAAGATAATTGGTAACAATGGTGGCGGTATTAGGGTCAGAAGCGTCTGCGATAACCTGAACCTGCGCGCCGCCGGTCCGGTATAATGCGGAACCAAAATTTGCAGGGAATACTACTGCACATTTTATCGTTCCGTCTCTAAAACTGCTTTCAATGGCTGAATAATTCAACAAGGACTCCCTCATTTTAAAATACGCGCTTGACTGAATTTTTGCAATGATCTGTCGCGAATGAACGTCTTTTGAGTTGTCCTGTATGGCTAAGCCAATATTTTTAACTTCGCTGCTCAATGCGAAACCAAACAAGATGATTTGTACTATTGGAAGTCCAAAAAGAATCAACAGGGTTCTTTTATCCCTGGATACATGGATAAATTCTTTTTGGATGAAGGCTAGTAGCTTTTTTCTTGTCATCGTATTTGCTTTACCTTTTTCTGCTCGCTGGTTAATCAAATCAACAGGTATAAAAAAATTCAAAGCATTTATTCACCATTCCTTTTAGAACGGCGTGCCAGTTTGTAGAAGACCTCGTCCATCGAATGGGTATTGAACTGCTTTTTCAAATTAATAGAACTATCTATCGCTTCTACCCTGCCGTCTACCATGATGCTGATCCTGTTGCAATATTCCGCTTCATCCATATAATGCGTGGTAACAAATACTGAGATGCCATCTGCAGCCGCTTTATAAATCATCTCCCAAAATTGCCGCCTCGTAATGGGATCGACACCGCCTGTTGGTTCATCTAAGAAAACAATTTTAGGGCGATGAAATATGGCAACTGAAAAAGCCAGCTTTTGCTTCCAGCCCAGCGGCAATGAGCCTACCAGTTTTTTCGATTCTTTAGCCAGGCCAAGCGTAGTAAGCAGTTCATGACTTCGCTGTTTAATTTCAGCTCTGGACACTCCATAAACTCCACCGTAAAATTGAATGTTCTCCTGTATGGTGAGGTTGTCGTACAAAGAAAATTTCTGGCTCATATAGCCAATGTTCTGCTTGATCTGTTCCTGCTGTTTATATACATCAAATCCTGCCACTGACGCTGTGCCGGAACTGGGATAAGACAGACCGCAAAGTATACGCATGGCGGTTGTTTTACCAGCACCGTTCGCGCCGAGAAAACCAAATATTTCGCCCTGCTCCACATCAAAAGAAATCCCGTCTACTGCTTTGAAATCGCCAAACTGCTTTGTTAAGTCTTTGCAGACAATTGCTTTATTTACCATTGACTGATTGTTTTAGATCGTTGCTCATTTGCTGATCCCGCATAAGGCGTATAAAGCTATCCTCGATAGTAGGTGTAATTGTTTTCACTTCAAAACCATCGGATTTATATTTACCTGCAAGCGCTGTTATACTTTGTTCATTGCCACTTGCTGAAACCAAAGTGAGGTGAAGGTATTCACCGAAGGCGTAACAGCTTTCAACAGCAGCGTCTGAACGAAGATCTTCCAGCAGCTTGTAGATATCGTTTGCTTTCGCAGCAAATAATGTTGCAGGAAAATTCTGAACAATATTCTCCGGCTTGTCCACTGACATGATCTTCCCGTTCTGCATCAGCGCAATACGGTCGCAACGCGTGGCCTCATCCATATAGGGCGTACAAACAACAATGGTGATATGCTGAGTTTTCAGTTTGTTAAGCATTTCCCAGAATTCCTTACGAGAAACCACATCCACGCCGGTAGTAGGTTCATCCAGGAACAATATTTCAGGTTTATGTATGAGGGCACAACACAATGCCAGTTTCTGTTTCATACCGCCGGAGAGTTTCCCTGCCTTTCGATTGTTGAAAGGTTTGATCTGGTCATAAATATCTTTTATCAGCGCGTAATTCTCCTGGATGGTTGTGCCAAACAGGGTGGCGAAAAAATTCAGGTTCTCTGCCACTGTAAGATCCTGGTACAAAGAAAAACGTCCGGGCATATAGCCAACCCTGTTACGTATAGCCTGGTAATCTTCAACCACATCATATCCCAAAACGGTGGCCGTTCCGCTATCGGCAAGCAGCAGTGTTGTTAGCACACGTAACAAAGATGTTTTGCCGGCACCATCTGGACCAATAATACCAAACAGCTCTCCTTTCTCCACTTCGAAAGAAATATTGTCCACCGCTTTTACCTGGCCGTAGGTTTTGATTAGATTTTGTACAATGACTGAAGACATCATCTATTGTTTTAACCAGGTTACTTCACCGTACATACCAATTTTCAAATAACCATCATTTTTAACCCGCACCTTAATGGCATAAACGAGGTTGGCTCTTTCGTCTTTGGTCTGTATCGTTTTGGGTGAAAATTCTGATTTGCTCGAAATCCAGGTAATCTTTCCCGGGTATTCCCTGAAGCTTTTTTCACTCTGGTCAATCCGTACTTTCACCTCCTGACCTACTTTAATTTGTGATAGCTGGGTGCCAATGATATAAGCTCGCAAATGAAGGGTATCGGTATTGGCAATCTTATATAAAGGTTTGCCTACAAGCTGCAGCTCACCCTGAAGGGCATAGTTTACCAGCACGGTTCCGTTTATCGGATTTATGACCTGGGCTTTGTTGATCTGTTCTTCAAACTGGGCAGCGGTTTTTTCCAGCGGACCATGCTGACTCAGGATACTGCGATTGTGCGTATTTGTATTTGACCTGTTTAGTATAAGCTGCTGGCGGGTAACATTCATTTGCTTGCGTAGTTGGTCAATGCCTGCGGTTATATCATCAAGCTGCTTGCGGGTAGCCGCATCGGCTTTCACCAGGCTCTCTGTGCGGGCACGCTCACTGAGCTGTTGTGCTAACTGAGCTTCCTGCACTTCCAGTTGCCGTTTTACAAGTTCCGCCTGGTCTCCTTGATTTGCTGTTTGCTGTTTCAACGCGTTGATACTCGCTTCCACCTGTTCTTTTTGCAATTCTGCCATACGAACATCGATCTGCCCTACTTTGTCGCCCGCCTTTAACTGTGCTCCCTCCTGAACGGAATAAGCAACCAACTCGCCATTCTGCTGTGCCGAAACGATAACCTCGTCAGCTTCAAAATTGCCTGATGCATCAAAATTATCTTTTTGTTTGCAGGCGAATAATAACAAAGCAACGGTTACAAATAATAGGATCTTTTTCATCTTTAAATATTCTTTATTAATTGCCGGTTATAAATTTTTGGTTGTATTTTGTCTGTAGCAATTGTATCTCGTGTAGTATCAATGATTGCCATGCAAGGTGTTCCGCATTTAATTTTTGAATATACTCGTGCGTTGTGATCACACCATTTTTTAATTGAGCCTCTGAAGATTTCGTTACCGACTGCCTCAAATCAATTGCTTTTTCATCCAATAGCAGCAACGCCTGGTATTTTATCACCTGTTCATCCTGCTGGGACAAATCAATTTTGGTGTTGAATAAAAAAGTTTCCATGTCCGCATCAACAGCTTGCCGGTTGATGGCCAGAATGTTTTTCTTGTTCTGCAGCGAATACAGGCTGCCAAGTGACCAGCTAAACCTTACACCTGTAATATACCAGGGACCAAAATTGTTCTTTATAAAATTAAGCGTCGGTCTTCCATAAGCGCCCTGGAAAAATGCAGTTACCTGCGGCAAATAGTCCGACTCTAATTGTTTTTCCTGCACATCATAAATTGACTGTTGAAGCGTAAATGCTTTTAGTTCAGGCCTGCGGATTGTTGTTTCACCATCCTTATTTTCAGGCAACGCTAAATTGGCAATGGAATTAAGGTCCTTGCCTATGAACAACGAAAGCATATTTAGGAACGCCGTTCGATTGGCTCTGTATTCTGCATTCATCATTTGTATATTCAGTACTTCCGCGCGCAGCTCATCTACATCGCTACGGAAAGCCACACCGTTTGCCAACGCGGCTTCTGCTTTTTGTACCTGTGTTTGCAGGTTAGCCTGGTTCAGTTCGTTTTGTTTTAACTGGGCATCCATTAATAAAACCGAAAAGAAGAGGTTATTGATCCTTTGTCTTAAAGTATAGAGACCGGTTTCAATATTTTGTTCCTGTAATGCTGCGTTAGCTGTTGTTATTTCCTTTTGATGGCGGGTATTGCCAGCGTCGTATAGAAGCTGGCTCAGTTCTCCGACAACTTTATACTGGTCTTTACTAACGGAAGGAAAATTGATGCCTGAAGGTATTGAACCCAATACATCAGCGAAATTAATCGTTTGCGACTGGTAGGTAGCCTGCCCGGAAAAAGATACCTGCGGCAGAAATCGTTTACTGGCATTTTCAATATCAAAGTCCCTCGTCCTGGCAATCAGATCCAGCTTTTTTATAGCCGGGTAGTTTCTTTTTGCCATCTCATAACATTCAGCAAGACTTAACTTATCAGTTGTTTGAGCCAGTGCGCCATGATTAAGCAATAATATCAACAAGGCAAACCAACCATTTTTTTGGATAATCTTACAATTCATCATGTTATTGTTTTTCTGTTTTAATCACTTGTTTAACATGTAAGCAAAAAAATTATTTGGCACGCATCATTGCCTTAATCCAAATCGGTATCAGATTTTTGCGCTGCTGCATTAGCTCATTGAAAGCTTTTAATTTCAATCCACTCCCACCCATGATCAAAGGTTTAGCAATGAATGGGAAAACTATTAGTCCTATCAAGTTCATTAAAAAGTGAAGCGGGTTGGGTTCTGTTATTAGTCCATCAGCAACCGCTTTTTGATGTTGTTTAAAAAATATAGAATTAGCCATCACATTTTTTATGGGCAGTTGCTCTAATAGCAGGTTGGGATTACTACGAATTTC
This sequence comes from Chitinophagales bacterium, assembly GCA_038199905.1. Lineage (GTDB taxonomy): Bacteria > Bacteroidota > Bacteroidia > Chitinophagales > Chitinophagaceae > JADCRZ01. Next base: position 5,997 of record JBBPYM010000358.1, read on the forward strand.
TGTTACGATGAAGGTCGGAATTTCAGGCTCCAGGATAATAAGGTCTATATACCCTGAAACTATTTCCGTTACCTTTTTTTCTAATGTCGTTTTCTCATCATTCAGCAAAATCACCACGTTCTGAATAAAGCCCGACAAAGTTTCCAGCATGATGATCTCGAACAGTTTTTGTTTGGACCGGAAATAATAGTTCAAAAGCGCAAGGTTGATACCTGCTTCGTCGGCAATATCTCTTGTGCGGGTGGCAGCGAATCCCTTTTTATAAAAGACTTTTCGGGCAGCTTCTTTTATTTTGGCTTCCGTGGAAATATCTAATTTTTTTGTTTCGTTCTTTTTCGCCATTTGCCCGGATCTCTTTAGTTACTAAAAATAATAATTAATTCTATATTTAACAAATTGATTTAATCAAATGATTAATTTGTTGGTACGATGTTGATTTATAAGAGACAACAAGTTTGGGCATTTATTATTTGGATGAATCTGTTATTGTTGATTTAGAATTGTTGGGACTGGAAAGAGATCAGGAAGCTGCATGGATTTAGAAATATGATGTTTGATATCGTTTGATACCGGGTTCACGCAGGAACGATATGTGGTTAGAAAAAATACGGAAAGTTGCTGTATTC
>JBBPYM010000359.1:0-12211 GCA_038199905.1 Chitinophagales bacterium
ACGTAATTCCGGATGATGTTAACAAGCAACATAATCGATGAAATGCATCCCTCGCAGCAAGGACGGGGTCCTCACTCATTTTCTGCGAGGGCTTCCACATGCTTTTATAACCTATCAGCCAGCTTCGTCGCTATACTAGAAAAAGTAACTACAAAGATCGAACGGTGAATGGCATTTAACCAACAACTGCACGCTGTTTTCTCTGTATGGGAATTAAAAGAAATCCGTCTGGCACAGATTTGCATCGACACGCCTGCCGTATAAAGCCGATTAGTAAAGATAGGATCGCCCCTTCAGGAAGCAAACGCAAAGGTGGCAGTCAAAGTCAACACGACACTGGCGGAGAACGTTTTAAACGTGTAGCTGTCATGGCATAAGTAAAAGCAACAAACTAATCTTTGCTCCTGCCAATATTTCCGACAATGCCAATACTATGAAAAAAATGATGATCGGAATTTTGGGAGACTCCTAACCGATATTGAGAATCAATCATAATAAACGTTTCATCAAATATGTTTACCTGCAAACCAACACCTACCGGCATGATAGCGCCAAAATATCCCTTATACTTGGACAAACCCAGGCCTGCCGATAAGTACGGCACTACCCAATATTGATCGGTAAGCATTTTTCCATGAAGCGAAGCATCTGCTTCCATTAGAAAGGACTGATTTCCTAAAACTTTGCCTTCTCTTGTTGTATAATCAAGGAACGATCCGTTTAGATTGGTTGAAAAATCCAGGTGACTATTGATTCCCTGCCAATAACTTATGCCCAGGCCTGGTACCATATCCTTCATCTTCCCAAAGGTTTTATTCGCCAGTGTACTGCTTAATGAACTCGATCTGATTGCAGAAACTGTTTTAAAGTCATTGAAGAAGAAATGAATGCCAAGTGCACGCTGTTTAACTGGAAATGTTTCCTGGCTAAACGCCGAAATACCTATCATCGAAATAAATACTACAGCTAATATCGTTCTCATAACCATTTTTTTAAAGCGTACTGGCAAAAGTAACAGGTAAGATTCATTCAGAGAAATATTAAACACCTATTTGCCAGCAGCTAAAGGCTTTGTTTTGCCCAGTATTTCAACTTTTACCGGAAGCAAGCCTGATTTCGTGAACGAGAGCTTTAATGCCGCGGCACGGGAAAGGTCCAGCAGCCTTTTATTCCTGTAATGAAGACGGTCGGTCACTTTTACAATTACAGTTTTTTTATTGCGTAAATTAGTAACCTTCAGCCATGTTCCAAGTGGCACAGTATTATGTGCAGCAGTTAATTTTTTCTGGCTGAAGATTTCACCATTAGCAGTTTTGCGCCCATTAAATTTATTATGATAAAAGCTTGCAGTGCCATATTGGATCTTTGCATTTTTCTTCTTTTTTATGCTTTTGGGGGAACTCTTTCTTACCTGCGCCGTTCCTGAATAACCCACCATAATTAAACTGAAGATCAGCAGGCAAATCACTTTTATCATACTTTTAATTTATAAGATGAGTTGTTCCACAGCATAACTTCTTTTAACAAAAAGTATCTCCCAACTGATATTAAAAGATAACTCAGACTAATTGGCGATTTACGCGCTCGGTTATCACTTATTTAATATCGCTCTTACAAAGGATAGCTGAGATCAGTAGATTTTTTTGCGGACGAAATATCTCTCTTTTACGAGCCTGGCATCACCATATATATCGTTATAAAATTTCAGTTCCCCGTCCTTTCCCTCCACGGTAAAGTAACGGATAAACAATGGCACCCGGGGGAACCCGGTAACAGTATGTTTTTCCTGCCTTTCGATCCATGCCCTTAAAGTATCAGTTGGGAATTTTGCCGTATCACCCCGAACAAGGTAATCAGATAATTTTTGCCAATCCTGAACACGAACACATCCATGGCTCAAAGCACGGGCGCTTCTGCTAAATAATCCCCTGGCGTTAGTATCATGTAGATAAACACTGTACTTATTCGCGAAATTAAATTTGATCACTCCTAATGAATTATCATCCCCTTGTTTTTGCCTTAATAAATAGGGGAAGTGCTTTTGATTTAAATCTGCCCAGTTGATCAGCCGCGGGTCCAGCACGCTGTCATTCTTATCAACAACCATCAGGTTTTGTTTATCAAGGTAACCTAAATTTTTCTGGATTTTGGGTAACATATCTTTGAATATAATGCTATATGGTACTGTCCATTGAGGATAAGTAATAAAGTTGGAAACCCGGCTGTTTAATAGCGGTGTTCTGGTTTTTGGAGACCCCACAATAACTTTTGATTGAAATTCAAGCGTGTCCTTATTATAAACATACAAAGTATAGGAGGGCAGATTAACCATAAGATAGGAGGCAGGTAGTGTATCAGGAAGCATTTTATAACTGTCTAGGGTAGCTGCAATACTCCTAAACTTTTCCAAATCCGTATAATTAAGATTTCTAACCAGTGTTTCAGAAATCTTTCCGGTTAATTTGTAATTTTTATCTCCCTGGTACTTAAAAATAGCACCAGACAACGAGGCAGAATCATGTGTAGCAGTATCTTTCGACAGGTATCCAAGTTCTGCCAACCGCTGATGAAGAGACTTAATGAAAGCCATAGAATCTTTGGTTGGATAATATATATACGTATAACTTTTCAAATCGGCCGAATCAAGGAAACTACGTATTCCATTTCTTATTAGCTTGTAACCCGGGTAAGGTGGCTCCAGGTTGTTCAAAGACTGAATAACCTTATTGTTAGCAGTTGCAGTGGCGAACAGACGCAAAAAGTAAGCATCGTTATACAGCGAGTCTTTCCTAATAGTAATGCTATCTCTCTGCAACCTGCCCAGCTTTAAATGCTTTGCGATGTTCAAGTATGCTTCCGTAAAAAGAATATCAGCCCTCGCCAGCATTGCCGCATCTCTCCGTGATACAGAATCACTCTCAAAAATCTTCCTGATCAAAGTGATAGAGGTATAATTATAATCAGAAGGGAAAAGACCATATTCTTTGGCATGCTGTAACACCAAAAATAATGAATCGGCGGTAGATTTCCACTGATTTTCATGGCTCCAAACTACCTTGTAATTATTATTCTTGTAAATCGCTTCCACCATCTTTAATTCCGTAAGCCTTACTGAGTCATTAAGCATCGATTTATTTTCACCTGCATAAGTCAGTAACTTTTTTAGATTTTCAGAAGTACGCACCTCTAATTGTTCCGCCTTTTTGACCACATCCTTCTCCGGAGGTTTTTTGGAGTTCTTACAGGCAAAAAACAGTGCGAGTAGCACACATAAAAAGATTCTGGAAGGAAGTTTATGCATGATGAAATATGTGGAAGTTTTCAGGTACGGTATCATCTTATAACGGGAAATTCAAACAATATTAATTGTTCTTTTTCAATACAAGCCAGGAAGTTGTCAGCGTCGCGACGGATGTATCGTGAGAATGTGTATTCAATATGGAGTGCCACGGGCACGATCCGGTGATTTACCATACTAACAACTATCAAAGATGTGAAGTGTTGAGAACGACCAGCTTACTGAAATTTTTTCGTTTTTTCTATCGCAGTAATATCCCTGTCATTTCGTATCTGAACCTGAACATTTGAAATCCACTCTGAACATCCTTTTTCAAGCAGCAGCTCATTTACATCCCCAATAACCTTCATTACTTCTTCGTAGGTACCTTCCAGCACCGTTCCAAACGGCCCTACTTCATGCTTGATCCCTGATTGCTGAATGAATGCTATAGCCTCATCCACCCATTCATAAGGATGCTTATCCGTTACAATCGGAACAATCTGGATGGAAGCGTTTACTAAAAATTGATGCATAAGGCTGTAAAGTGAAGGTTAAATTTAAAAAATCTCGTCGGTTCCAATAATCTACAACATACTAGATAACTCGTCTCGCTCGCTGCTCCAGCAGCATCATGTCTGCAAGCACAATTGCAGTAACGGCTTCAAGTACCACGGGCACTCTTAATGCTATGCAAAGATCATGACGCCCTTTTACGGAAAAAGTCTCAACCTCGCCAGATTCCCAGTTCAAGGTTTGTTGCTGTTTAGGCGTAGATGAAGTGGGCTTGACTGCAATCCTGAACACAAGCTCGTTCCCATTGGTAATACCACCAACAATGCCCCCGGCATGATTTGTTTTTGTTTTGCCGCTCTTATCTTCAATTGCATCATTATGTTCAATGCCAAACATTTCTGCAGCCGCAAAACCTGTCCCGAATTCAACACCGCGAACAGCCGGAATGGCAAATACCGCATGGCTCAATAAAGATTCCGCTGAATCAAAAAACGGTTCTCCCAAACCGACCGGTAACCCGGTAACCGTACATGCTACTATTCCCCCAATGCTGTCTTTAGCGTCTATTGCTTTTTGAAGGCCTTTTTCAAGATCGGCCTCTCCACCTATTTCTAAAATATCTGCCTTAACCTGTATTGCAGCAGTATATTCACCCGTGCCGGCGACTGAACTCTGAATAGAAGCTAACAGCTTCTTTGCAATGACCCCGGCAGCCACAAGCGCAACAGTTAATCTGCCTGAGAAATGCCCGCCGCCCCTGAAATCCTCGAAACCACCAAATTTTTCGTGTGCAACAAAATCTGCATGTCCGGGGCGTGGAACCGACCGCTGTTTTTCATAATCTGTAGAACGGGTATTATTATTTTCAAATAAAATAGTAATGGGAGCACCTGTAGTTTTGTTATTAAAGACACCGCTTTTAAAAATTGGCAGGTCATCTTCCTTGCGGGGAGTTGTACCTTTCTGGGTACCACCTTTTCGTCGTTCTATGTCTATTTCAAAATCCTTCACCTCCAGTGGCAGGCCTGCAGGACAACCATCAATGTTTACGCCTACGCTTTCGCCATGTGATTCTCCAAAAATTGATATCCTGAATATCCTGCCAAATGAATTCATACCTGACTCCTCAAAGGACTTTTAATGTGAAAAAATATTTGAACTAGATTGTTGAGCCTGTTTGTAGCACGACGCCAAGCGACACAATATCATTAAAAAAATTGGGGTAAGATTTATTGATAGATTCAGCATCCTCAATGGTAGTAGGGGCAGAAGCTTTTAATGCAGCCACCGCACAAGCCATTGCAATTCTATGGTCATGATGAGACCTTACCTTTGCCCCCTCTACGCCCCTTCCTCCTTGCACCGTCATTATATCTCCATCAAGTAGAATGCTAACACCCATCTTTAAAAATTCCTGTTGTAAAGTAAGCGACCTGTCACTTTCCTTGTGCGCCAAACGTTTAACCCCTTTAATAACGCTGTCTCCGTCACAATAGGCTGCCAAGGCAACCAAGGGCGGAAATAGGTCTGGACAGTCAGTGGCATCGAAATCAAACGATCTCAACTCCGCAACTCCTACATGGATAGTGTTCCCAGTGGCAACAATTTTTACACCGCTGTCTTTAAGCGCTGTAACAATCGCTTTATCGGCCTGGGTAGAATTTAAATCAAGACCGTTTATGGTTGTGTCGCCAGCAATTGCCGCAGCCACAAGTAAAAATGCTCCACCGCTCCAATCTCCTTCAACAGTGTACCTACCCTGCCAGGTCTCGTCAATTACATCTGTTTGTGCCGATTTCTCGCCAAAAAAGAATTCTTCATAATTCCTGTTTTCAACATGCCAACCAAATTGTTTCATCACCTCTAAGGTCAAATCGATGTAGGGCTTACTTTTAAGATCTTTTACTTTTATAGAAACATTCTTTGCATTCGAAGCTCCAAAAGCCATTAATAAACCTGTTAGAAACTGCGAACTAAGCGAACCATCCACTTCTATATTTTGTGGAACCAGCGGCCCTTTTATAACCAATGGCAACTTTCCGTTGTTAGATTTGATTGCAATTCCCAGCTTTGGAAAGATCTCATCAAAAAAGTCCATCGGCCTTGTTACCAGGCTGCCTGTACCATTGATAGTAATTTCCTCACTACTCAACGCGGCTATTGGAGTAAACATTCTGATACCCAAACCCGACTCTCCACAGTTAATCTCACCCGCAGCCGGCATAATTCCGGCGCTATTAATGGTTATAGATCCATCTTCATTAAAAGCCACTCTTGCACCCAACTTCTGAATTACCTCCAATGCAGCCAGGTCATCATTGCTTTTCCCCGGGTTGAAAATTTCTGTTGCTCCCGGCGTCAGCAAGGCGGCAGCACAAGCCCTTTGCATGGAACTTTTAGAGGTGGGTGCCTGGATGACCCCTTTTATATCAGATGGCTGAATGGTAACAATCATAAATAGAATTCCAAATAAATATTAAAATATTTCTTCAATCAAACTTTCCAGTTCAACAAGTGGTATCGGTTTCACAACGGAGCTACCGATGTTATTCAACAAAACAAAATTCATGTTCAAACTTGACCTTTTCTTATCCATTTTCAACACTTCAAACACTCTTTTTGCATCGATCCGCAACGATACAGGCAATCCATATTGTTGTAGCAACAGCAAAACCTCTTTTGTATTTTCTTTATCAAATCCATTTAACTTTTCAGCTATCACACAAGCTGCTGCCATTCCGATACTGACGGCATGACCATGCGGCAGCACATAAATATTTTCTACGGCATGCCCAATTGTGTGTCCGAAGTTCAACAACTTTCTATCGCCATTCTCAAATTCATCCGCTTCAACAACCGTTGACTTAATCACAACGTTTCGTTCTACCAAAGCTGCCAGCAGTGCGTGGTCATCCTGGAAATCTTTGACAGAATGCTGTTGTAATAATTGAAAAAGTTCGGAATCTTTTATACATCCATGTTTTATAACTTCGGCGAAACCATTCACCCATTGAGCCTGAGGCAGCGTTTTCAGAAATGAATAATCAAACAGAATAAAATCCGGCTGACGGATCAGCCCTACAAGGTTTTTATATAACCCTGTATCGATACCATTCTTACCCCCTATTGAAGCATCTACCTGGGCGAGAATCGTCGTGGGTATAAAGCCAAATTGCAGTCCGCGCATATAAATAGAGGCGGTAAATCCAGTAATGTCTGTAACCACACCTCCTCCAACACCCACAATAAAAGATTTTCGATCAGCTTCAGCTGCTATAAGTTGCTGGATAATGTAATCAACCGTCGATTGATTCTTAAACTGCTCGCCAGCCGGTATCACAATTACTTTGTAGGCGGAGAGTTCCGGATGGTGATTGAAAACATTCTCATCAGTAATGATGATTAGCTTATCCTTTGCAACAATATTGCCCAGTTCAGAAAACGAAGCATCCAGGAAATACCGCACTTTCTTACCGGAAAAAATATATTCGAGAGAAGTCATTCATCCTGCGTTTATGTCATAAACGTGAAAGTCAGCAAAGAGCTGAACTTTCATCGCAAAAATCTGCACCAATCCTGATGATCAGTTAGCTAACACGTACCATATTACCCGTTCATTATCTTATTCTGATGTGTGATGCTTTCCATATGTACCGCATCAAAATATTTAGTGATGAACTCTTTTGTCAGTCCAACTTTTTCTCCCTTTTTGAAAGCTCTTTCCAGTATCTCATTCCAGCGGTTGGTTTGCAGGATGGTGATGCCATTATCTTTTTTATACTGGCCTATTTTATCAGCAATTTTCATGCGCTGCCCTATCAATTGCATGAGCTCATCATCCAGGTGATTAATCTGCTGCCGTAATTTTTCCATGTCTGCATGGAACTCTTCTGAAGTTGTGTCTTCTTTGCGCCACACGATGCTATGTAAAATTTCTGCCAGTCTTTCAGGGGTAACCTGTTGTTTCGCATCACTCCAGGCATTATCCGGATCAATATGGCTCTCAATAATCAGCCCGTCAAAATCCAGGTTGATTGCTTGTTGTGCCACTTCAAGTAAGATATCCCGACGGCCACAAATATGTGAAGGATCGTTGATAAGAAGAATGCCAGGGTTACGGCGCTTCATTTCAATTGCAAGATGCCACATTGGGGCATTTCGGTATTCGGTATTACCGTAGGAGGAAAACCCTCTATGTATTAAACCTATGTTCTTAATGCCTGCCTTTGCGATTCGCTCAACAGCGCCGATCCACAATTCCAAGTCTGGGTTGATCGGGTTTTTTATCAGTACCGGTACATCTACTCCGCGAAGTGCATCAGCCACTTCCTGCACACTGAATGGGTTTACCGTAGTACGGGCACCAACCCATAAAACGTCTACATCAAAATGCAGGGCGTCTTCAACCTGCTTGGCAGTAGCAACTTCTATGGCAACGGGCAAACCGCTTTGTTTCCTGGCTTGTTGCAACCATGGTAAACCTTTTGTACCTATTCCTTCAAAGCTTCCTGGGCGCGTACGAGGTTTCCAGATTCCAGCCCTTAGTACGTCTACTTTGCCAGTATTCGCTAAGCGGATTGCAGTTTGTATTACCTGCTCTTCTGTCTCAGCACTGCAGGGACCTGCGATAATAAGTGGCCGTTTTTCGAGCGTTTCATTAATAGTAGCGGATTTTGTTTGAGTTGCTTGCATAAATTATAAAAATTCAAAATTCATAAATAAGTTCACATCGTTAGATCCTTGAAGACTATTACAAGACCGGCTTTCAAGCCGGGCACCGGGAAATTACCTGCTGTTGGCATCATTCATTCTAATTCTCCTGCCTTTATACGTTTTACCATCAATTGCCTTTATCATCTTCGAAGCCGCTGACCGGTCTACTTCAATCCAGCTATTCATATCTTTTATGTCTATCCTGCCTAACACTTCCTTTTTAAGATCACTCATATCTAATATAAACTGCAGAAAACTTGCCTTGTAAAATCCATCCTTAGTGCCCAGGTTCACAAACAAGCGCATATAATCTCCGCTCCCATTTAAGTCCCTCCCCTTTGTATCGCTTCTTCTTCCCTGGTCACGGGTATCGCCGGTATATTCTTTTCTTTGCCTTCTGTCTTCTCTAACATTCAGATCTTCAGCATTCTCATAATATTTCAGAAACCGGTCAAATTCCATCGCGGCCATTCTCTTCAGCACGTCCTCTTTACTAACATCAGCAAACTTTTCCTCAAGCATTGGAACATAAGTTTCATAATCACCATGACTTATATCTGCCTTCAATAACTTATCCATAAACGAAAAGAACTGCTTCCGGCAAACGTCCTTTCCACTTGGGATGTCCATGCGGGTTATAGTAGACTGTATTAGCTTTTCAATCTGGCGCAATTTGAAAGTCTCACGCGAATGCACAATCGAAATGCATATACCACTTAATCCTGCGCGACCGGTCCGACCGCTCCTGTGCGTGTAAACTTCCATATCGTCAGGCAGTTCAAAATTTATAACATGTGTAATTCCCTGCACATCGATACCCCTTGCAGCTACATCAGTCGCAATTAATAATTGCAGGGTTTTATCACGAAATTGCCCCATTACCTTATCCCGCTGAATTTGTGTAAGATCACCATGCAGCGCATCAATGTCGTAACCTTCCCTCGTTAGTTTCTCTGCAAGGTCCTGCGCATCAAGTTTAGTCCTTGTAAATATAATCCCGTAAATTCCTGGATTAAAATCAATGATTCTCTTTAATGTATCATATCGATGCTGAGCCTGCGTCACGTAATATTGATGATCAATATTAACATTAGCCGTATTCATTTTACCCACAGTTATCTCAACAGGGTTTTTCATGTAGCGCTTGCTAACCTGTTTTACTTCCGACGGCATTGTTGCACTGAACAGCCAGGTAGATTCTTTTACGGGTGTATTCTTTAAAATAAACTCAATATCATCCCTGAAACCCATATTTAACATCTCATCAGCCTCATCTAAAACAACATATTTTATTCTTGCAAGGTCTATCGCTTTGCGCTCAATAAGATCAATTAACCTTCCTGGCGTAGCAACTACAATCTGAATTCCGCGTTTGAGGTCTCGTATCTGCATGCTTATGGAAGTACCTCCATAAACAGCCACCACGTGCATCCCTGCTATATGTTTTTTAAACAGCTCCATTTCCTTAACTATCTGCATGCACAACTCTCTTGTTGGACAAACAACCAACGCCTGTGGATATTTTTCCTTAGAATCAATCAGGTGCAAAAGCGGTAAACCAAAAGCTGCAGTCTTACCTGTTCCTGTTTGTGCCAATCCAACAAAATCTGTGGTTCCGCTTAATAAAATCGGTATCGCTTGTTCCTGTATGGGTGTCGGGGTTACATAACCCAACTCAATGGTTGCCTGCACTAATTTCGCATCAATGCCCAACCCTTCAAATGTCATCATATTTAATAAAAATTTCCGCAAAGGTACTATTGTTATGGCGTTTTGCCAGTAAAAAGTGCTTTGGTGCTTGTGGATGGTGTTTGTTTGACACCAGTTCTTAGAAACAGTAATCAACTTTCAATTTACGCTGACTATTCAATAACAGTAACGTATCTTGTATTTTTAAATATTTCTAGTAGATATTATTCCAGGATCTTTCTTATACCATTAGCGTTTTCTATCAGCGCCCTCAGGTAGGTATAATTTTCCTTCTCCAGGCAACTTCTAAATTTTTTTAGCTGAGAAATATGCTCATTTAACACATCCAGTACGTTTTCCCTGTTTTGCCTGAAAATCGGCACCCACATATCAGGATTGCTTTTAGCCAGCCGAACCGTGCTTTCAAAACCAGCGCTGGCAATCTCAAAAATGGCATCATCTTCTTTCTCTTTCTCTAAAACAGTATTTGCAAGTGCGAATGATGTTATATGTGAAATATGACTAACATAGGCAGCGTGGAGATCATGAGCATGCGCATCCATGTAAACCAGGTGCATTCCAATTTTTTGATATAGGCTTTTTACAATTGCCAATGCGTCTGCGTCAACATCATTCACATTACATAGTACAACCGCCTTATTTACAAACCCGCCGCTCACGGCGGCCTCAGGGCCACTATATTCAGTTCCCCACATTGGATGCGTAGGTACAAACCGTCCCCTTTTTGGATGATTTGCAATCGCGCTAATGAGATTTTCCTTTGTAGAACCCATATCCATAACAACCTGGTCCGTTATAACCTTCATTATTTCCGGTAGTAAAACCATCATCGCGTCAACCGGCACAGCAAGAATAACCAGGGTAGATTTGCTGATCGCTTCAGGCAAAGAACAATATTCGTCGATTAGGCCCAGGCTTTTTGCTTTTTGCAAATTTGATTCACTTTGATCCACGCCGATTATATGACGGGCCAGCCGATTTTCTTTCAGAGAGATAGCCAACGACCCTCCCATTAAACCTACGCCTATTATCGTAACTGTCATTTTAACCTATTGATTGGTAATTGCGATTGCAACAAATGTTAAACTGTAACTATCTTTCTATAATCCTCTCCAATGCCTTTTCAAGCACATCCACCTTTTGGCACAAACTAACTCTGATAAACTTATTGCCATTTGTTCCGAAAATTCCTCCGGGGGTAATAAACACATTTTTATCATACAGAATTGAATCACTTAATTCGTAACCATCTTCATAGTTTTCCGGGATCTTGGCCCAGATAAAGAGCCCAGACTGTTGAGGATCATACGTGCAATCAAGCGCATGTAAAATTTTATATACAATATCCCTGCGCTGAGCATACATTTTGTTGAGGTTTTCATACCAATCCTTGCCTAGTTCAAGCGCCTTTACAGCCGCTAACTGAAGTGGGAGAAACATCCCGCTATCCATATTGCTCTTAAATCGCAGCACATTTTCAATGATGTCTTTATTGCCGGCCATCCACCCTACCCGCCAGCCAGCCATGTTTGAGGATTTGCTCAGAGAATTTAATTCAACCGCAACATCTTTGGCCCCGCTAATAGTCAACAGGCTCATAGGTTCTTCATTAAGAATAAAGCTATATGGGTTATCATGGCAGATGAGAATATTATGCTTCTTTCCAAAGGCAATGATCTCCTCAAACAATTTCGTTGTCGGCAATTTACCGGTAGGCATATGGGTGTAGTTTACCCACATGAGTTTTACTTTTTGAAGATTCAATTTTTCAAGTTCATTAAAATCTGGTTCCCAATTGTTTTCTTCCTTCAAATCATAAGTTACACAGTTTCCACCTGCCAACTGAACAGCACTTCTATACGTTGGATATCCCGGATTAGGAATCAACACTTCATCTCCCTCATCAAGAAAAGTCATGCAGATATGCATAATTCCTTCCTTCGATCCAATCAGCGGTAATATTTCAGATTCAGGATCTAATTCAACATCATACCA
>JBBPYM010000360.1:0-7505 GCA_038199905.1 Chitinophagales bacterium
AGCCGATTATAAGAAGATATCGGGGGATTGTGAAACGGTGAACAGCACTATTTATAATGATGCACTTAAAGCCGGGGGTGAGGAATATGCAAAATTATGTGTGATCGCCTACCGGCAGGCAATAGCAGCGCATAAGCTTGTGAAGAGTCCGCAAGGGGACCTGCTGTTTATGTCTAAAGAGAATTTCAGCAACGGTTCGATTAATACTGTTGATATTACTTATCCTTCCGCCCCGATGTTCCTAATATACAATCCGGATCTGCTAAAAGGGATGCTCAACGGCATTTTTTATTACAGCGAAAGTGGTAAATGGGCAAAACCGTTTGCAGCCCACGACCTTGGCACTTATCCACTTGCCAACGGACAAACTTACGGTGAAGACATGCCCGTTGAAGAATGCGGTAATATGGTAATACTTGCCGCTGCTATTGCCAAAGCCGAAGGTAATGCTGACTATGCACGCATACATTGGAAAACGCTTACCACATGGACCGAATACCTTGCAAAAGAAGGTTTCGACCCGGCGAACCAGTTATGCACGGACGATTTTGCCGGTCACCTGGCACGGAATGCTAACCTGTCTGTTAAAGCCATCGTAGGTATTGGTGGTTATGCCATGATGGCTGACATGCTTGGTGAAAAAGAAGCAGCGGCAAAATATAAGGCAATGGCAAAAGATATGTCTGCACGCTGGATGACGCTGGCGGATGCCGGCGACCACTATTCCCTGACTTTTGACAACAAGAATACCTGGAGCCAGAAATACAACCTAGTGTGGGATAAGCTGATTGGATTAGGTATATTCCCGAAGGAAGTATATGAAAAAGAAATTAACTATTATCTCACCAAGCAAAACAGTTACGGCTTGCCGTTAGACAGCCGTAAAACTTATACCAAGTCAGATTGGATCACCTGGACAGCAACCCTCAGTGATAAGCCTGCTGCCTTCCAGGCGCTGATAGCGCCGGTTTACAAATTTATGAATGAAACCCCGTCGAGGGTTCCCCTCAGTGACTGGCACGAAACCACCGATGGAAAACAGGTGGGCTTCCAGGCCAGGAGCGTTGTGGGTGGATATTTTATTAAAGTGCTGGATCAGAGATGGAGTAAGTAACAGAAGGCTTAACTTACAGTGAAGTGGATAATAGAAATAATACTTCAGTTCCGCCCATGAACCTGCAGGCAAATGTATCTTATTGCTGAGCCCAAACGATATGAAAAACTTCCTGATTGTACTTGCCGTTTTAGTGTTTAGGCAGTTGTCGGCACAGACACCTGTAGACCTTACTGCATTTAATAAGAAAGGCAGCACCACTGTTTCTGTAAAAAATAACATGATCGACGTTCGATGGCTGACTGGCAAATCGGAAAAGGGATTAATTAAATTTAACCTTGAGAAGGGAAAGCCGTTGTTTCGGAGCATCCAAATGAGCAGCCAGGGAAAATTCCGCGAGATTGGAACAGACCTCGACCCATCATTTGTCGTAACCGTTGGCAAGCGCGACCTGGTATCGCAGAACGGCTGGAATATTTTTTTTGACAGGGTGCCACTGAAGCCTTTCAAATCTTATGTTGCTGAAATAAATAATACCGGCGCAATTGTTTTATCAGAAGGCTCGAGAACGGTAATAACAATTGCTGAAATTAAAGCGGAGCAATTCGTCGGCAGCATCCAGGTAACACTTTACAATGGAAGTCCACTGGTAAATATAGCAGCGGTGATGGCTACAGGCAATGATTCTGTGGCTATGGTATATGATGCCGGCCTGGTTAGCAAAACATTTGATTGGGAAAAACTTATCTGGTCCGATCCGCTCGGTAAGCTGCGTGATGCAAAGCCGCAGGCTGGAGACAGCAGCACAGACTTGGCTGTAAAATACCGCACCATAATTGGGGTTGGAAAAGAAGGCAGCCTGGCTGTTTTTCCGGCGCCTCATCAATACTTCTACCCGCTCGATGAATGTTTCAATTTGAAGTTCACCTGGTATGGCAATAATTACAGAAAGATTTTGCCTGGATTTGGTATTGGCATCAGGCAGGATCTTTATGGCGACAGGCGTTATGTACCCTGGTTCAACGCCCCGCCAGGAACAAAACAGCGATTAAATTTCTTTTGCCTCCTAAGCACGGAAAAAGCAGGCCAGGTACTTGAAAGCGTGAAGCAGTTTACGCACAACGACAGCTATCTTCCCTTGCCATGTTATAAAACCATGGCGAGTCATTTTCATATTGAGCCTACGCAGGATGCGCTTGCAAATAAAGTAGTGCCAGACACGCCCAATTATGTAAAGGTTTTTAAGCATGCTGGAATAAATATTATTCACCTGGCAGAGTTTCACGGTCCCGGTCACCCGAAGGGGCCGGAGGACCTGCGGTACCTCGAGCTCAAAACCTTGTTTGATATATGCCGTAAGCAGTCAGGAAAAGACTTCCTGCTTTTACCAGGTGAAGAGCCCAACAATTTTTTTGGTGGTCACTGGCTGGAGTTTTTTCCGAAACCGGTATTCTGGATGATGTCAAGAAAACCGGAAGATCAGTTCATGTCAGTAGATCCAAAATACGGAAAGGTTTACAGGATAGCCAATAAAGAGGAGATGCTGAAACTGCTTCAACTTGAAAAGGGACTTGCATGGACGGCACATGCACGAACGAAGGGCTCCACTGGTTTCCCCGATAAATACAAAGATGAACCATTCTTTAAGTCAGACCGCTTCTTTGGAGCAGCCTGGAAATCTATGCCGGTGGACCTGTCTATCCCAAAGTTGGGTATGCGAATTCTTGACCTGATGGATGATATGGCAAACTGGGGCTTAAGAAAGCATGTGATCGGTGAAGCGGATCTTTTCCAGATAGAGCCTGAGTTTGAGTTGTATGGTCACATGAATATCAATTATATGCAGTTGGACAATCTACCTGCTTATGATGAAGGCTGGCAGTCGATCCTGGATGTTATGCAACAGGGTAAATTTTTTGTTTCTACCGGGGAAGTGCTGTTGCCATCTTTTACAGTGAATGGAAAGGGTGCTGGAGAAACAGTAAAATCCCCAACCAGTAATCTAGAAATAAAGACAACGATCAATTGGACCTTTCCATTGAACTTTGCCGAAGTAATTTCGGGTGATGGCAGCCAGGTGTACCGACAGCGAATAGACCTTAAAGACACTGAAGCATTTGGAAACAGGAGTTTTGTTTTTAATGCTGATCTTAAGGGACGAAAATGGGTGAGACTCGAAGTCTGGGACGCTGCTGCAAATGGAGTATTTACGCAACCGGTGTGGTTGGAATAACTGTCAATAATCGGTTGTTTAAAGTCGGCTGGTAGCGGTTGGTGAATTACAAGAGCTTTATATATGTTGGATATGAAAACGCCGATAGCACGTTACTACTTAACTAATGTTTGAAAACATCACTGCCATGTTAAAAGAAAAATACAAGCTCCTGGTAAACCCGGTTTTAACAGGAGCGATCTTCGGATTACTGACCCTGGTATGCGCGGGGTTCGTGTTCCTTCCGATGCATAAAGCGCAGCAGTCGCTTCCTTCCTGGGCATTTGGTGGTTTTGTAAGGCCTCCGGGTAAGAATCCTGTTATTGTACCAATAGCTAAAAGCATCTTTAATTGCCCCATGAAAAAAGCTCCCATAGCCTGGGAATCAAATGATACGTTTAACCCGGCAGCCGTGGTAAGAAACGGTAAGATCATCGTATTGTACCGTGCAGAAGATAATTCTGGTGTAGCTATCGGCGAGCGAACGTCACGGATTGGGTATGCAAGCAGTGCCGATGGGTTGCTTTTCCAACGGAGGTCACAACCTGTTCTTTATCCCGGTGAAGACAGTCAGCAGGAATTTGAGTACCCGGGTGGCTGTGAAGATCCACGCGTGGCGGTTACAGAAGATGGTACTTACGTTTTGATTTACACCCAATGGAACAGGAAGGTGGCAAGGTTGGGTGTTGCCACCTCCAAAGATCTAATAAACTGGACCAAGCATGGCCCCATATTCCGGAAAGCTTATTCCGGCAAGTTTTTTGATATCTGGAGTAAATCTGCGTCTATTGTTACCCGTTTGAAAGGCGATAAACAGGTTATTGCCAAAATCAACGGAAAATACTTTTTATACTGGGGTGAACATCACGTGTATGGAGCCAGTTCCACCGACCTGGTGAATTGGGAACCGGTAGTTGATAATGACGAGGAATTGAAGATTTTCATCTCACCAAGGAAGGGTTATTTCGACAGTGACCTGACAGAATGTGGTCCGCCCGCGGTTATGACAGATAATGGGATATTGTTATTGTATAATGGCAAAAATGCCAGCGGCAGTGCGGGAGATACCAGGTTTACTCCAAACAGTTATTGCGCGGGACAGGTGTTGTTTGATAGCAAGGATCCTACCAAAGCAATTGCAAGGCTGGATGTTCCTTTTCTTCGACCCATGGAACCTTTCGAAAAAAGCGGTCAGTATGTAGCAGGAACAGTTTTCGTAGAGGGTCTCGTATATTTTAAGAAAAAATGGTTTATGTATTATGGCTGTGCCGACTCTAGAGTAGGGGTGGCGATATTTGACCCGGCACACCCTGCGAAGCCTGATCCTGTGCCCTGACTCCTTCATTGATGACTGTACTCATCCATAGCGAACCATTCAGCAATGCTTTTAGCAAGCGCCTGTTTTCCTGATTGTTTCCCCATAAAAATTAGTTATGTTTGACAGTGTAAACCTCCAATTCAGCATAAATCATTGTATATGAAAATGACATCCACGCGTCGCGTTTTTCTCACCCGTTTAGGGATACTTACAGCAGCAATACCATTGGTCGGCCGGTCCAATATTTTAATGTCTGATTTTGCCAAAAAAGGTGACATCAAGTTTGGCTATTCTGCTATTACATGGGGAGGAAATGATGCGGCTGCTATTAGAGACATCTCGTCGTTGGGCTTCACGGGAATACAGCTCCGTGCAAATTCCTATGCAGCGTATGGCCAGAAGGTAGATGAGTTGAAAAAGCTGCTCACCGATGCCAAATTGCAGCTGGTAATGTTCTCAAGCGGTAATGCCAATATAAATACCGGCAAAGATGAAGAGACGATAGCCATGCACGTTACACATGCTAAGTTTGTGAAAGCACTGGGCGGTAGTTTCATGCAGATCACCAATTCATCGCGCCCGAAAGACAGGGCGGCGACTGAAGAGGAATTGGCCACTTATGGCAAATTATTATCCGCCATTGGAAAGAAGACAAAAGAAGTTGGCGTTCAAACAACTTATCATAACCATATGGGCCAGTTGGGTCAGACCCCGGAAGAAGTAGAGACTATCATGAAACATGCCGACCCTGCTTACGTAAGCTTGTTGCTTGATGTTGCTCATTACCAACAGGGCGGCGGCGACCCGGTAGCCGCTGTTAAAAAATACAAGTCGAGGTTAAAGGCACTGCATATTAAAGATGTGCGTGATCAGCCAACTCCAACAAACAGCCAGGGTTACCAGTTCGTCGAGATCGGGCAGGGCAGGGTAGATTTTCCGGGTATCTTTAAAGCGCTTGACGAAATAAAATTCAAAGGTTACGCCATCGTTGAGCTTGATTCTGTGCCTGATAAAGCCAAAACGCCATTGGAATGTGGTAATATCAGCAAGCAATACCTGAACGATAAAATTCAGGCGGGTATCTAAGGCCATCTCAAGGATATCATACCTAAAACAATTAATACCGCTTAGTAAATGAGCAGCAACAGTCGCCGCAATTTCATCAAAAATTCTTCCCTGGTTATGGGCGCTATTGGTGCCGGAACGGTAACTGCTGTTGCGAGCTCAGCTCCGGCGATTGCACCTATCTTACCTAACAAACAAAAGACCGTTTATCTATGGTCGGATACTTCTGTGAATAACGGGAAAGATCCTGCCAAAAGGCCGAGGCTGGATTTTTTCATTCCGGAAACAAAAACAGATAAAAAGAGGGCCTTTATTATTGTTTGTCCGGGTGGTGGATATGGCGGCCTGGCGGCACATGAAGGGGTTCCATTCGCGGAACTGTTTGCTTCCAAAGGCATTGTGAGTGCGGTGTTGTATTACCGTGTTTCACCAAACAGGTACCCGGCCCCGTATGCTGATGCCGCGCGTGCGATGCGGCTGGTACGTTCCCAGGCCGAAAGTTTACAGGTAGATCCTGAAAAAATTGGCATTATCGGCTTTAGCGCAGGTGGACATTTGTCGGCCACCATTGCCACGCAACCTAATTTATACAAGGACCCTGAAGATACATTGTCGGCCACGGTTTCCGCGAGGCCAAACAGGGTGATGCTCGGTTACCCGGTTATATCGTTTGAAGAATTTGGTCATATGGGTTCAGCCAAAAATTTGTTGGGCGATAATCTTTCACCCGACATGTTAAGACAACTCTCAAATCAAAAACAGGTTACAGCCGAGAATCCGCCGGCTTTCCTTTTCCATACCGCGGATGACGCAGTGGTACCCGTGCAGAACAGTTTTTATTTCGCGGAAGCCTGCGTTCGAAATAAGGTTTCCACAGCACTGCACGTTTATCCAAACGGAAAACATGGAGTAGGGTTAGCGCTTGATAACCCGGCCTTGAACGGATGGTCAGAGACTTTAATTAAATGGCTCGCCGATTGGCATTCAACTTAACCAATTATTCTGGAGTGTTTTCCAACTTGAATATTGAAGGATAAGAATAGCAGTAAAGTTCCACTGGAATCGCTATTTTTAACCTGTAATTTAACCACGATGAATCCCTTCCTTTCAACAAAAAGCAGTTTCTCAGTTGCCTTCCTTTGTATTTTTTTTGTGATGCAAGCTTACTCTCAAAAAACAGGAATTTTTGATGGTCGTAATGATGTTGGAAACGTTTTATATCCCGGAACGGTTAGTTATGACAAAGAAAACCAGCAATATGAACTATCTGGCTCAGGTGCCAATATCTGGTTCAAACATGACGAGCTTAACCTTGCCTGGAAACAGTTGAAAGGCAATTTTATTCTGCAGGCACGAGGGGTTTTGTTAGGAAAGGGCGTTGACCCACATCGCAAATTTGGATGGATGATACGCAGCAGCCTCGACTCTTCTTCAGCAATGGTTTGTGCAACGGTTCATGGCGATGGACTAACCGCTCTTCAATACCGGAAGCAACAAAATACTGATGTAGAAGAGACAAGGTCTTCACTTAAAGGGCCTGATGTACTGCAACTTGAAAGAAGGGGAAACCATTTTATTATGTCGGTGGCACATTTTGGAGAACCTTACGTTACGGAGAATATCTACGATGTAAACCTGGGAGAGGAAGTGTACGCCGGCCTGTTTATTTGTGCCCATAATAAAGATGTTGTGGAAAGAGTTTCTTTCGATAATGTGCGTATCATCATACCAACAAGAGAAGGTTTTATGCCATACCGTGAATACCTGGGAAGTAATATCGAATTGATGGATGTTAATACAGGTACACGCCAGTTGATTTACAACTCGCCAGAATCTTTACAGGCTCCTAACTGGAC
>JBBPYM010000361.1:0-8811 GCA_038199905.1 Chitinophagales bacterium
GTTGATCTTGACGAAGTGGTAGCCTGGAAAAAAGGAATTTTTGATTTTGAAGGTGCCGATATAGAATCAGTAACAAGGCAGTTATCAAGATGGTATGATATTGAAATAGTTTATGATAAAAATATTGATGATCTTTTTTATGCAAAAATACCAAGGAATACCCCGCTTGCTGATGTATTAAAAGCATTGGAATTAACTGGTAAAGTGAGGTTTAAGATTGAAGGGAAAAAAATAATTGTGATGCCGTAAAAACTATGATCTCCCTGCTCCGAAAAGTTCAAATAAAATAGTGATGAATAAAAAGAAAACCGGAAGTGCTGTAACACTCCCGGTACTATTCGGATTAATACAAATAAAACCCATTGTAAGGCTTATTATTTATTTAAACCAAAAAACAAATTTATGAAATTATGTACATGCCACCAACCCTGGCAACTGCGAAAGAGATTATTAAAAACACTCTCACTTATGAATTTTACTGCTATCTTTTTGTTGGCTGTTTGTCTAAATGCCAGTGCAACGGGACATTCTCAGCAAGTAAGCATTTCTAAAAAGGATGTTACACTTGAAAAAGTGTTTAAAGAAATTCACAAACAAACCGGCTATACATTTGTATATACCGCAGGCCTTTTAAAAAAAGGAAAAAAGGTGAGTATAACTGTTCATAATGCCTCGCTTGAACAAGTGCTGGACATTTGCTTTATGAACCAGCCTATTACCTATACTATCCTCAATAAAATGGTGATCATTAAGGACAAAGAGGTAGCTCAAAAATCGGAATATGCAGTATATACTGCACCGCCTCCAATTAATATAAGCGGAAAAGTAACGAATAACAAAGGAGAGCCCTTGCAGGTGGCATCGGTATTAATTAAAGGCACTAAAACAGGTACCACTACAAATAGTGATGGCCGGTTTGTAATGACTGTTCCAAATGAAAATACTGTATTGGAGATTTCAAATGTCGGGTTTCAAACGAAGACAGTGACAGTGGGAAGACAAACGGAAATTAATGTTACGTTAGAAGAGAATAATACGGGATTGAGTGATGTTGTGGTAGTAGGATACGGGCGTGTGAAAAAGCGTGATTTGACTGGCTCGGTCTCTTCAATTTCTTCAGCAGATATTACCGCATATCCGGTTTCAGGAGTACTGATGGGACTTCAGGGAAAAACAACAGGTGTACAGGTACTTCAAAATTCAGGTGCTCCCGGGGCACCTATCAGCGTCCGCATCCGGGGTGGTAACTCCTTATTAGGAAATAATGAACCGCTGTATGTAGTGGATGGTTTCGCATTGTCCGGAGATCCTAATGCTATCAACCCAAATGATATTCAATCAATAGAGGTTCTTAAAGATGCTTCAGCCACTGCCATCTACGGTTCCCGTGGCGCCAATGGAGTGGTTTTAATCACTACCAAAAGCGGAAGGCCAGGAAGAACGGAAGTGACCTTTGACAGTTATTATGCAATTCAGCAGGTAGGTAAAAAAATAGATCTGATGAACGCCAGGCAATTTGCCGAAATAGCAAATGAGCGGGCAACCAATGATGGTTTTCCTGTCTATTTTACCGATGCCCAGCTTAAATCATTCTCAGAAGGCACAAACTGGCAGGATCAACTATTCCGGTCAGCGCCTATGCAGAATCATTCCATCAATGCTTCCGGAGGCAATGAAAGTACGCAATATTCTATATCAGGTAGCTTCCTAAATCAGGATGGTATAATTGCAGGTTCTTCATTACAGCGGGCATCTCTTAGAGCTAATATTAATCAAAAACTTAGTGAGAAAGTGCGGATCTCTTATAACTCTACTTTAACGAATACAGACCTATCACAAATTGACATTAATGGCCAGAAAGGCGGCACTACCTTGTCGGCGGTTTTAGTTGCTCCCCCAACCATTACTCCTTATGATACAAATGGAAATTATAGCAATGTAAAAGCGTATGTTTTTAGCCCAAACGAATTAAGGAACCCATTGGCAATAGCCCTTGAACGTAAACAAAAAATAAATTCAAAGTATGTACTGGCTGGTACTGCGATCACTTATGAACCCGTTAAAGATTTACTGTTTAGAACATCTGTTGGAATAGAATCCATTTCTTCCCGTGAAGATAATTACTCCTCACGTGTGCTTGACAATACCCCTACAGGCAGTGCGAATATTTCTTCGGCCAGTGTGATGAATATTTTGAATGAAAATACTCTTTCCTTTACAAAGCAGTTTAATGAAGATAATAACTTAACTGCATTGGCAGGCTTTACCTACCAGACCAGCAAGATCAGGACCTTTAGCTCAGGTTCAGTTACTGGATTTTTAACCGATCAGTTTCAAACAAATAACCTGCAGGCAGGAAGCGTTGTTGGCACACCTGCGAGTAATTCATCCGCATGGGCATTGTTATCATATCTTGGCAGAATTAATTACTCATTTAAAAGTACTTATTTATTAACTGCAAGCATCAGGAGTGATGGCTCATCAAGGTTTGGAAATGATCACAAATGGGGATATTTTCCTTCGGCAGCTTTTGCCTGGAGGGCCATTAACGAACGTTTCATGAAAGATCAAAATGTTTTTTCTGATCTTAAATTTAGAGTTTCCTGGGGTATCACCGGCAGCACCGCTGTTGACCCTTATCAAACTCTTAATACCTTGTCTTCTTTTAATATTGTTTTAGGAGACCAACGATATATTGGATATGCACCAAATTTGACAAACCTCGCCAATCCTAACTTAAAATGGGAAACAACTATTCAAACCGATGGTGGTATAGATATGGGTCTTTTTAAAGACCGGCTGACATTGACCTTTGATTACTATCGCAAAAATACCAGTGATCTACTTGCAAATATTCAGCTTCCAACATCAACTGGTTACTCAAATACTATCAGCAATGTTGGTAAGATACGGAATACAGGGATTGAACTTGGATTAAATGGTGTAGTTGTTGACAGCAGGGCGTTTAAATGGTCTATGGGTGCAAACTTTAGTAAAAATAAAAGCAAAGTGATACAGCTTGCTGGCGGAAGTGATGTTTTTGGTGTGGTAATACCACAACCCCTTGCAGTTGCAGTCAATCTTGTCCGGGTAGGTCTCCCTGTTGGCGTATTTTATGGCTACCTTGAAGATGGCCTGAATGAAAACGGAGCAATTAAATACAAAGATATCAATGCAGATGGAAAAATTACGAGTGCAGACAGGACCGTAATTGGCGACCCAAATCCTGATTTTATATACAATGTTTATTCAAGGATGAATTATAAGCGTTTTGAACTGAACTTTTCATTTCAGGGCGTACAAGGAAATGATATCTTTAATGTAAATTTAACTGAGGTTGCAAATAGTTTTTATTGGGGTGAGAACCAGCTAAAAGATCTTTACTATAATCACTGGTCACCTTCAAAGCCTGATCCTAATGCCAAATACCCTAAAATTAGTTCTAAAACCATTTTTTCCGCTTCTGATCGTTTTGTAGAGGATGGTTCTTTCTTAAGATTGAAAAATGTTCAATTAGCTTATAATTTACCGCTATCAAATTATGGTGTAAAATGGATCAAAAATCTTCAGTTGTATGCCAGTGTTCAAAACCTGCTCACTTTTACAAAATATTCCTGGTATGATCCGGAGATAAATACCCGTGGAGGCAGCAATTCCATTTCCTTGGGTATTGATAACGCGGGTTATCCAAATGCTAAAACATACACATTTGGCGCACGTTTAAGCCTTTAATTCTAAAACTAAAAAAATAAGCCATGAAACTATATAATATCTTAACGATTTCTGTTTCTTTAATTTTACTTTCTACATCCTGTTCAAAAGATTTGCTGACAGAAAAACCGGAAAGCAGCCTGTCTTCAGTAAATTTTTATAAAACAAAGACCGATGCCGTTGCAGCCGTTGATGCAATTTATAATCCACTGCGATCAACTTATGGAGGAACAGATTATGGAGGTCAGTTTACAGGTACTGAAGATTATGCCGCAGGTACAGGCATCTACCTGCCCCTTTCGCAATATGTTTTGAATGCTTCTTCGATAGCAAGAACCGATGCAGCGTACCGTTCTTTTTACCAGGCTATCCGCAATGCAAACATTGTCTTGAAATATGTTCCTCCCATTGCAATGAGCGATGTCGAAAAGAACGCGATATTGGGAGAAGCTCGTTTTCTCAGGGCTTTAAGTTACCGTAATCTTGTTAGAAGCTGGGGAGGTGTGCCTCTGAGGACTGAACCAATAGAAAATGTTGATCAGGCTTCCGGGAAGAGGGCTTCAGTAAAAGACGTAAATGCTTTGATTATTGAAGACTTAATGTTCGCGGAAACTAATCTTCCTGCAATCCAGGCTTTAGCAGGAAGACCTACTAAGTGGTCAGCAAAGACGATGCTGGCTGATGTGTATCTGAATAATGAGAAATGGGTGGAAGCCAGGGATAAAGCTGATGAAGTAATTGCATCAGGCGTATATTCACTGGTACCTGTTTCAAAACCTTCTGATTTTGAACTTATTTTTGGCCCCACCGCGATTACTTCTTCGGAGGATGTTTTTTCATTTAAATATTCAAGATCTTTAGGTGGTTCACAAATTGCCCAACAATATGCTATGGCAAACAGTGCTTATTCATCCGGCGGCTACGGTTCTTTTTACGGCCTTCCTACCTATCCGCTTTTAAGAGATTGGGATCACAATGATTTAAGATGGCAATTTGATATCTACACTTCTTATCCTACAAAATCAGGAACAATTGTTCAAACCAGTCCGGATCAGCCAATTCTTTTTGGCAAATTTAAAGATGCGGGCTTCGCTCCAAGTCATGGGAATGATTTCCCCATTTACCGGTATCCTGATGTCTTATTTATTTATGCGGAGGCTGCCAGCCAGGCAAACAACGGACCAACGCCCCTGGCAATAGAAAGGCTGAACATGGTACATAGGAGGGCTTATGGCTACCCGGCTAAACAAGCTTCTCCGGTTGACTTTACTTTAGCAACCGCCCCAGATGCCCAGGCTTTCCGCGATCTTATTATGAATGAAAGAGCCTATGAATTCTTATGTGAAAACAAACGGTGGTTTGATCTGGTCAGGACTAAAACCGTTAAACAAGTGATTAAAGCTGCTAAAGGGATAGATGTTCCGAATACTTTTTTGCTTTTCCCAATACCGCAACAGGAAATTGATAATAATTCCGAAATTGGGCCAGAGGATCAAAACCCTGGTTATTAACCATTCGGGAACAACAAACAGTCTTTGATAAAAGCAGTAATATAACAAGGTTTGCATTAACCAAGGAACATCATGCTCATAAAAAAATGCTATTCATATTTCCCGAAAAATCTATACAAAGTGAACAAATATTTACTATTTCATCACCTGTTTAATATGACTGATGCTTATGAAAATTAAGACTGCTTCCTGTATATTGCTTCTTGTATTTTTTTGTATAAATGCGTTAGCGCAGCACCAACATGAAGCGACCCAGTTGACTACACCATTTGTAGATAAAGTTGAACCCCAACCCTTGCTGTCACAAGCTCTTCGGGTTGGTGAGGCTCTTTCCTTCATAGGAAGCTCCCTTCCTGATCATGCTATTAAAGAGTTACAGGCGCTTAAGAGCTTGCCTTATAATATGACAACAGTGCGGCGGGTACAGGAAATACTTGATCCTTATTGCCTTGTAACCATTGAGATCAATCCGGAAGCAAGAGTAAAAGTATCTGCCGGTGCTGCCATACCCCAACTAATGCAGGAAGGCTGGACCAGTTACCTGGTGAAAATCCATAACCAGGCACACGTCGTTGCTAAATTGATGGCCGAAAGTCCTAATGCGCAACCCTTGTTTTATACTTCTACCAATTCGCCGCGAATGAAGGAGAAAAACAGGTTGACCCCAGGTCAGTTAGATAATAGTTTCCTCCAGATGGCCATTTACCGTGAACGGCCTTTACAACCCAACTTATCAGGGCTTGAACTGGAATACGCTATAATTCAAATATATACCAGGAGCCATGGAAAACGTGAGGCAGAATTAGGATTTAACGTAGGTCAGGGTACACAAGACATAGGATTTAGAAATAGTGTCCACCTGCTTTTTGATATAAAGTCTGCGGTTAAACTGATCTTTGATGTAAAAGATGAAGATAATTCGCCAACAATGGCTTCATTCATTATCACTGATGGAATTGAGCGGTTTGGACATACTAAAGAAAAAACCTCACTTCCATGGCGCTATCCGTGGAGGGACTGGGAATCACCAAAAATGGACAAAACGATTGATTCTTTTCCTGCTGTAAACAAATTAAGAGGTATATACCCATTGCCTTCCCGCAGGCTGGCTATGAAAGATGAATATCCGGATAATTTTTTCCAGCCACAGGTATATCGTTCTACGGGTGAATATGTGTATCTGACTCCTGGTAAATATGATGTGATCTATACAAGAGGGCCGGAATATTTGGCCCAACATAAGGAAGTTACTATTCCCCCGGATGTAGATTCTATTACTGTACACTTTAATCTAAAACGTTGGATACAAATGAGCAGCCTGGGCTGGTACAGTGCCGATCATCATATTCATGCCGCAGGATGTTCTCATTATGAAAGTCCTGAGGAGGGAGTTACTCCACTTGATATGTTCCGCCAAATACAGGGCGAAGATCTTAACCTGGGTAGTAATCTTACCTGGGGACCCAGTTGGTATCACCAGAAACAATATTTTACAGGTAAGGATAACCCCTTATCAGATAATCACAATTTACTGCGATATGATGTTGAAGTATCAGGCTTCCCATCTTCACATGCCGGCCATCTTGTTTTATTAAATTTAAAGGAAGATGATTATCCAAACACAACTGAAATTGAACAATGGCCAAGCTGGACATTACCAGTGTTAAAGTGGGCAAAGAGCCAGGGAGGAGTAACCGCTTATGCTCATTCAGGCTGGGGTCTTGAACCGATTACACCAACCTCTGCAATTCCTAACTATGTAATGCCTAAACTTGATGGCATCGGAGCCAATGAATACGTTGTTACCGTTACGCATAATGTTGTTGATTATTATTCCCTGGGAGATACTCCGGTTCCATGGGAATTAAATATGTGGTACCACACGCTTAACTGCGGTTTCAGAACCAGGATTGGTGGGGAAACAGATTTTCCCTGCATTTCAGATGAAAGGGTGGGATTAACAAGGAGTTATGCCAGGCTTAAAGACGGGTTGACCTTTACAGGTTTTATGGAGGCCCTAAAAAGCGGGAGGACTTATGTATCAGATGGCTTTTCTCACCTGGTTGATTTTAGCATTAATAATGTAGAGATGGGAAAGGGAAATAGTGAGGTAAACGTACGCGGTAATACCATGCTTCACATTAATGTAAAGGCCGTTGGTATGCTCAGCGAAACGCAGGATGAAAGAGGGAAATATATTGCCTCACGGGCACCTGAGCAATTTCCATATTGGAATATTGAACGGGCACGTATCGGTACATCAAGAAATATTTTTGTTGAATTAATTGTCAACGGCCAATCAGTAGATAAACAACAAATTACAGCAGATGGCAAATGGCAGGATCTGAAATTCAGCTATAAGATTGAAAAGTCTGCGTGGATTGCATTTCGTATTAATTCAAGTTCGCATACCAACCCTATTTTTGTGATTGTTGACGGAAAACCTATAAGAGACCAAAAAAGTGCGGCGTGGTGCCGGGATGCAGTTGATCAATGCTGGAAAACAAAAAGTGGAAACATCCGTAAAGACGAACTGGAATCCGCTCGCCTGGCTTACGACTATGCAAGAAAAGCTTACGAAAAAATCCTTCTAAGCGCTAAAGCGGATGGCGAATAGCCCTGGCTTCCTGAAAAGGAAGACGTATTTGAGATAGAATATTTTTAAGTTGCGAAAACAAAAACTTACTCAAATGGCTGGAAGATAAAGCTATTGCAGTTTATTGTTTGTAGTGAAACCTATTTGCCTGGTTTCTAATGTATTTCTTAGCCGCCTAAAAAGAAACAGATTCATTTCAAATCAGAATAACAAACAGTTTAAATTTAAATCGTCTTATCTCCTTGAAAAGGATAGATAGTATTTTGAATATCTAATGACTCTATGTAATTTGGTTTTAGAAATTTTCTATTCATTAATTTGGGAACGATTTTAGATTTAATCATTTCCAATAGAAAACCAATTATTTGTATAAATATGGCGGTGCCATATTCTTAGATATGCCGCCCTGTAAGGGATTTTTAGTCATATAGTATTTTATCTCACAGCCCTTAAAGGGTGTCATATCTTAACATTGGGCAAAGCCCAATGGATAAAACGAACTTACCTCCAGTTTTAATTATTACCAAATTACGGATAGTCATAGAATACCTCTAATATAATATATAATTTTAATTGTCTTGTTGTTGAAAATCAGATGCTGTTGTTGATATTCCTGCGAATCCCTCTATAACCTTTGATTTATTAATCACTGAGCAGTACCAATCTATCGAATTCTCTTATTCTTTTTACATAAAAAGCTTCTGCCCGGTGATAATCTGAAGAATAAAGATAATTAGCCTGGGAATTATGCTTTAAACGGATGCCAGGAACAGTAGGAAAGCTAAAAAAGAATCTCTATATTTACAATGAAGTCTTTAAAGCAATCAGACCGATGACCGGCATGGTAGGGTTTGCTCTTCTTTGTCTTTAATAAAACTTGAATTGCTACTATCCTGAATGCCCCTGTCTGGTCTCTGGACCAACGGGATAATGAAGCCAAACCAATTTCCGGAATAAAGTTTCAGCATCCCAAAGCTATTCGTTCCGTCTTGA
>JBBPYM010000362.1:0-2707 GCA_038199905.1 Chitinophagales bacterium
AGCCGTCGTACAGAACGGCGATATTTTGTCGAACGCAAACTATTCTCTTCCTGTTATAATTAAAACAGTATTACCTGTTTTGATGAGAGGATAGAGCTAACAAGCTGATGGCTGATGGCTGATAGCTTTCAGCTATTTCCTGCCACTTATCTCCCTAACTATTTTTTCAGCGTGCACCCTTGAATTTTCTATGAAAAGACTGTGCGTATCCATACCCCCGCAGATAACGCCGGCTATAAAAATATTTTTAATGTTTGTTTCATGAGTAGCGGGATTGTAAGAAGGTTTCAGTAACGCATCCGCGGAAAGCTCGATGCCCGCACGGCGCAGGAAGTTCAGGTTGGGCTGGTAACCTGTTAATGCAATCACCCAGTCGTTTTCAATTGTTATGATCCCTGTCGGTGTTTGAATGTCTACTTCCAACTCTCTTATTTCAACTACCTGTGAATTATAATATGCTTTGATAGAACCTTCTTTAATTCTGTTCTCAATATCAGGTCGAACCCAATATTTTACGCGTTCACCGATTTGTTCCTTGCGAACAACCATGGTCACTGACGCGCCCTTGCGCCAGGTTTCCAGGGCCGCATCCACGGCCGAATTCATGGCGCCGATGACCAACACTTTCTGGAAAGCATAAAAGTGAGGGTCACTATAATAATGACTTACTTTGGGCAGGTTTTCTCCTTTAATGTTTAGTAAAAATGGCAGGTCATAAAAGCCGGTAGCAATGATAATATTCCGCGTAAAGTATTTGCTCCTGGTACTTGTAACGGTAAATTGATCATCTTCCTTTTTTATTTCAACTACTTCCTCAAACAGGCGAATTGGAAGCTGGTAAGAAAGAGCCACCCTCCGGTAATATTCTAGTGATTCGGCACGCGTAGGTTTCGGGTTATTTGACACAAATGGCACAGCACCTATTTCCAGTCTTTCGGACGTGGAAAAAAAAGTCATGTTTACGGGGTAGTTATATAAAGAGTTCACCAGGCAACCCTTCTCCAGGATAAGAAATTTCAACCCGGCTTTTTTGGCTTCCAGTCCGCATGCCAGTCCTATTGGGCCACCACCCACAATAACAATGTCTATTATATCTGATGAATCTGTATTTTTCACTTAGCGCTTTTAAAGGTAACAAAGATAGTATTATTGAACTCGTAAATGTTGCACCACGGAGGCAGGGAGACAGGGAGAAAACAATGAGAAAATACAAAAACCGAGTCTCTCCGTGCCTCCCTGTCTCCGTGGTTCAAAACTCCCAAGACTGATTTGCTTGTTTGACTTACAACCAATATTTTTGCCACTCTTTAAATCCTAGATAATGAGACAAATTGCTTTAAGGGAGGCGCTGCGTGAAGCCATGAGTGAAGAGATGAGACGTGATGATAAGGTTTTTTTGATGGGTGAAGAGGTAGCAGAGTACAATGGCGCCTACAAGGTTAGCCAGGGTATGCTGGATGAATTTGGTCCAAAAAGGGTCATAGATACACCCATTGCCGAACTGGGATTTACAGGCATAGCCGTAGGTGCTGCACAGAATGGCCTCAGGCCGATTGTGGAATACATGACCTGGAACTTCGCAATGCTGCCACTGGATCAAATTCTTAACACAGCCAGTAAAATGCTCGCAATGAGTGGCGGCCAGGTCGGCTGTCCCATCGTTTTTAGGGGACCAGGCGGCTCCGCCGGCCAGTTAGGGGCACAACATTCTACTGCTTTTGAAAGTTTATATGCTAATATTCCAGGGGTAAAAGTTGTCTCTATTAGTAATCCATACGATGCAAAAGGATTGCTTAAAAGCGCTATCCGCGATAACGACCCCGTTATCTTTATGGAATGCGAAGTTTTGTACGGTGAGAAAGGTGACGTGCCGGAAGAAGAATACCTGATACCAATAGGAAAAGCCGATGTTAAAAGGCAAGGCACTGACGTGACGATCGTGTCCTTTAATAAAATGATGAAAGTGGCACTGGCTGCAGCCGTTGAATTGGAAAAGGAAGGGATAAGCGCTGAAGTAATAGACCTCAGAACCATCAAGCCAATGGATTGGAAAACGATCCTTGAGTCCGTTAAAAAAACAAATCGGCTGGTTATCGTGGAAGAGCAGTGGCCTTTTGGTTCTGTTTCTTCAGAGATCACTTACCGCATTCAAAAAGAAGGATTTGATTACCTTGATGCACCTATTCGCCGGATTACAAGTGCTGACGCGCCGATGCACTATGCTCCAAATCTTGTCGCAGCATATCTGCCAGACGTTCCGAGAACCGTAAAGCTGGTTAAGGAAGTGATGTACCTAAAAAAGTAAAGATTAATAGAAGCTGGTAGCTGCAAAGCGCTGGCAAAAAAAACATAAAAAAACCGGGTTATCCCGGTTTTTTTATGCCTGCAACAGCTCTATAAGTCCGCTAACAATTAAGAGGAAACAAACACTGGTAGCGACAAAGAAGCCTGCCAGCAAACTAATTCTGACAGTCATCTGCCAAAAAGAAATCTCTGCAGCTGTCTTGTACGGTGGAGGGAAGTTTTCCATTACAATAAATTTAATCTTTGCAAAATTACGCCTACACTTAAGATATGTAAAGGTGAGAACCACGCTTTTTTCAGGATAGTAAATTCCACACATATCACGTGCTTTCGGCAAAACAACAGGTGATGGGCGGTGCAGTTCAGCCTCAGCATAAACTTAACCCGTTTGAGTTGCATTCGG
>JBBPYM010000363.1:0-5471 GCA_038199905.1 Chitinophagales bacterium
ACTGTTTCCATATCTATAGTTTTAAATTGAATTTATTCATCAAAGATAAGAACTAATACGTAATAAAAGTATTTAATTACTTTTATTATCAGTTGAACAGTATTTTGCGGATTTGCTTTTTCAAAGAAAAGTAAGACAAGGAACAATCGTTGCTTATGTTTTATTAAAGATCGAATGAAATGAAACGGGCTTTCAAAAAAGACGACCATGTAAAATGGAATTCAGAGGCGGGCATGGTTTCCGGAAAAATTATAAAAATTCATACGGCTGATCTTGATTATAAAGGTTACCAGCACCATGCCAGCAAAGTAGATCCACAGTATGAAATTAAAAGCGATAAAACTGATCACATAGCTGTACACAAAAGCGCTGCGCTTTCTTTGGTTAAAAAGAAATGAGTACGTATATGTTACTACCCTGCTTAAAAGCCCCGCTAAAAACAAATGAGTCCTCGTGCGTTAAAATCTTCTCCAGGATATGACTATTCCTTCTCAAACATCAAGGTATTCATAAAACGCATATTGTCAACAATTACCGTTTCAAGCGGCTCCAGGAACGAAAAATTTTTAATGCGGCATATATTCGGCCAGTAGTTCCGCATACCGCATCAAGTATTTTATCACCTGGTGCATATCTTCCTTCCATTATCCAAAATAGTCCGTGGAGATAGATTTTAATGAGACTAATTAAAAGCCTACTTTTACAACGTTTGCGGACTGGAGGGTACTATTGCGTGAAGGAAAATGTAAAGCTTAAATTGTCAGGAAACCTAACATCAGCTAGAACCGTTGTTGTTATTATAGATTGTTCGCTATCATCAAATCTTGCAAGAAGTACAGGCTAATATTCGCATCAGGAAGTACCTATTTTGAGTTTTAAGTCTAAGGTAGTATTCATGAAAAATAAAGATGTCAAAAATCTAAATCCGAGTAAACGACATTTACGTCAAACCAAAGACCTGATTACGACTTCGCCCGCTTGTTTTTCCTCTTTTTTCTTTGCGAGGTGACCAGGCAGAAGACTGTAATAGCCGCCCCTGCAATCACTGCTTTGGTTACCAATTCTTTTCGGTTATACTTCCAGTCGGCCTTTATGCCTTTTTCTGCAAAGATGTTAGGAATATGCCCGTGCATTAGATCATCTATTACGCCTTCTACTACGTTTATCCTGTCGGCCAACAACAGATTAAGCCAATGACCGTATTCAGATTCGCTAAATTTAAAAGCAAATCTGCGAAGGGCACCACTTAATCCTCTGGGGGGATTTGGAGTTCCAAAAACTGCCGGCAACCGGGGGTGTTCTACAGATGTCAGTATTTCAACAGTTTTAAGTTGCAGCGGAGGCCTTTCCCAATTAAGCCTGTTATGATCATCGCCATTATACTTTTTTATAGGGTAAGTGGGGTTGTTTGCAGGATCTACGTCAATTCCCCAACCCTTGATGTCTTTATACTTTTCAGGTACATTTTCCATAACTTTTATTTTATCTTTTTGCAGATGGTGGGATTAAAACAGTTTTTATACAATTGTCGAGTTTCGCTGAAAACATATGGTAAGCATCCGAAACTTCCTCCAGGGGTACATAATGAGAAATGATTTCTCGGGGGCGAATGTAGCCTTCCCTTATATGACTTATTAGTTTCGGCAACAGTCTTTTGACAGAACATTGATCAGCTCGAATGGTGATACCTTTATTTACTACATTACCAATAGGAATCAAATTATCTGTAGGCCCATATACTCCCACTATAGAAACGATGCCGCCTTTCTTCACGGAGTTGATTGCCCAGTGCAAAGCAGTTGCGGAACCAGCCTGAAGCATTAGTTTCGTGCCGGTAATCGTTTGTAAAGCACTTCCTGCGGCTTCGCAACCAACAGCGTCAATACAAACATCTGCGCCATAGTATCCGGTTTGTTTCTTTAAAAATAAAACAGGATCTCCGATGGATTCAAAATTATATGCCTCGCAATGCGCGAAAGTTTTTGCAAATTCAAGCCTGTATTCTACTCTATCTATAATAATAACCCTTGCTGCGCCAAAAAACCAGGCAGATCTTGCTGCCATAAGCCCAACCGGCCCTGCACCAAAAACTACGACAGTATCTCCTTGTCTTATGCCTCCCATTTCAGCGGCTTGATAACCGGTAGGAAATACGTCAGTAAGTAAAACTGCATCGTCAGGATGTATATCAGGAGGGATGACCATAGGGCCCACATCTGCATAGGGTACACGTACATATTCTGCCTGCCCTCCATCAAATCCCCCGCAAGTATGAGAATATCCAAAAATTCCTCCTGCTGCCGTTGCTTCGGGATTGGCTTCATGACAATTGCTAAAAAGTTCCTGCTTACAAAAGGAGCAACGACCGCAGGCAATATTGAAAGGGACAAGAAGTTGATCTCCGACCTTGACAGTCTTAACCTGAGAACCAACTTCAACAACTTCTCCAATAAATTCATGGCCAAAGGTTGTCCCCACTCTGGTATCCGGAACGAGGCCGTGGTAGATGTGAAGATCTGACCCGCAAATACATGATCTTGTAACCCGAAGTATTACATCCTCGGGATGTTGGATTTCAGGTTCCGCCTTTTGACTGGCACGAACCCTGTAGGGCCCGCGGTAATTCATTGCTAGCATAATAAAAAGTTTACGTTTTTATTGAACACTGGTATTTTGCAAAAAGTTATGCCACCAATTTTTGTAAGGAGAGGTTTGATTTACTGAGGAAAAGTTTATTCCATCTTTTAGTAAAAGCAGCACATTATGTAGAAATAAATGGCCAGAAAAGATGTAAGTTTTGAAGCCAGGTCGCAAAGCTGCCCGTGGAAAACGCTGGCATACATGCAGGATAGAAGCAAATAAGATGTGGAATAAAAAGAAGGTGTAAGTCAAATTACTACGGATTGTTTAAAAAGAAAAAGGCCTGTGCCAATACGCTGAAATGCATTCGCTCGCAGGCCATTGATACAATACCTGTTGCCATCACCAAGCAAAATGGCCGGAGTTAAGTGCAGATATTTTCTTTTTAATAGCGTTGTTGATGGTTGCGTGGATATCAGCAGATAATATTTGGATTGGGATAAGTATCTTCATTTTCGATAGGCGTGGCATCCAGACAGGCAAAATCTTTCTCCACTAAAATGTTTATTGTTTCTCCTTTAATGCTATTAATTCGCTCTTCGAAACCTACCAATTCGGATGCTGTCCAATCACGACAAACAGATGGTGGTACTGATAACGTAACGGTACCTGTTTGAAAAGTGATGTCGAATGCTGGCGAGTTTCCTTCTTTTAAAATAAAGGTAAGCTGGTCGGTTGTGGAAGGCCCGAAAGCAGTAACTTCTTTGATAATCTTTTCTTCTGAAAACTTGTGTACTTCTGCTTGCTTTAACCTGAACCGAATGCTATTTGATGAAATGCGGATTTTCATATAGTTAAATGTATTGTATAAATTTACAAAGTTGATACCAAATGTATTGAACTAAGTCCTGATGGAACTACCCATATTTACACCGATGGCATTTTTAATACCGCCATTGAACAGTGCGAAACCTATGGCCACGACTTAGATACCGGCGCCGCCGTAACACAGCAGGAATATTAAGCTACGGACCCCCGTGGTAAACATTTTTGAAGGGGAGGGACTACCGAATGCCGCATGAACTGCCTGATCAGGAGTACCCACTATGGCTAACAACGGGCAGATTGGTCTATCACTTTCATACCCGAACAAAAACCGGCCGGTCAAAGCAATTAAACGATGCTGCCCGGATGCTTTTGTAAAGTTATCCGAGATAGACGCGGCCGAATATGGCATTGCGGAAGGCGACATGGTAGAGGTAGAATCACGCAGGGGCAAAGTGGTGGAGCCTGCGAAGATTGGTGGTATTGAGCCAGGGCTGGTATTTATTCCCTTTCATTATGGGTATTGGGATGATGACGAGCGTTTGCGTGCTGCCAACGAACTTACACTTACCCAATGGCATCCTGTGAATAAGCAACCCCAATATAAATATGGGGCGGTAAGAATCAGCAAAGCCGGTGAGGGTGTGCTGCATAATATAGGAAAAGCAATAGATGCCATAAAAGAAAAGCTAAAACCTCAGGAGGCCTGATATGCACATAAGAAGATACATTAACCTGGTTCACAAGACAGAAGTTGATTTGGTAAAGGCATTTAAAACCGTTGCAGATACACATGGCGAGGAGGTAGATGTTTACCAGACGTGCGTGTTATTATCATCTTGGTCGCAAAGTCTTGCTGACGGTCTGGAGATGTTTGCCAAACGCTATAAAGAAGAAGAGGATAATGAACCGGACAGGCTGACCGCGTTGTTGTTGCAAAAACCCCGCAAAGGAAGCATGGCTTTACTTAGAGACCTTCACGACTTGTACCTGGTAACAACTGAAGTGGATGTTTGCTGCACCAAATTAAAGCAAGCTGCTACAGGGCTTGGGGACAAAGAGTTATTGCTGACGTGTGAAGAAACAGAGCGGCAAACCAAGCGGCAACTCTCCTGGTTACTGACCAGGATGAAATCGGCTTCCCCGCAAATATTGATCGTTGCGGAATGAATGTAGACGGGTGCGTAGTGCCTTTGTACTTCAAAGAAGAATAAAGAGGCGCTTGGTCTTAAACAAAAACCCATCGCCAACAATTGTAAAACAGGCAATCGGAAAAGGTTTTTGCAAGATGGCGACGAACTGCCCCTAACGCCAGTGATAAGAAAGTAAATACGGTAAGGCCCAAAAACCAGGAGCCGGCACTCCTATCGTGCAAAAGCCCATTCTGTTTTTTAAATTGCAGATCATTTATAAATATTATTGGTCAACATGATATACAAAAAGCTTGTGCTCGGCATCAAGTGAAAATTCATATACCCTGGCTGTTGGTTTGTAACTAAAACCAGTTTGCGGATTCTGATAAGTGTACTTGAAACTACCTGAAAAAAACTGCATCATACCTTCAATAATGTTGCCGTATTGATCCCGAATGATCGCTGACTCTTGTTGTTTTCCATGAAACCTGATTTTATCAACAGCTGCTTCAAAATACTCATGAAGACCAGCAATCATCACTTCATTGTTTTCATCACGCTGAGGACTTTGTGGTAAGTGTCTTCCAATATGATTTACGGTCTCGTCAATGATAATTATATCATCATCAGCCTTACAGTATTTTTCTAACAACTCAGAAACTGTTGAAGGAGCAGCAAACTTTTGCGGTATTACCAGGTTTTGTATTTCTTCGGCGGAGATTTCCTGTGGTTGTTCCATTGAAATAAAGTTTAGACCAACAATATAAAGCTAAAAGTGCTAACCTCAAGCGGTGAGTAGTAACTTATTTAGCTGAAAATAAATTCTTCTAATGAATTCTGAACTGCACAACTCAGCAATAAGAGAAGTGGCATGAAAGGTCAACCTCCTGGCGGTAAGGTGATAATGTCACACTAAATAGCAGAATGAAACAG
>JBBPYM010000364.1:0-5969 GCA_038199905.1 Chitinophagales bacterium
ACCAGGGTATTCCTACCATTTATTTAACAGGGCCATTGGCGGTGAAAAACTTTTTCTTGCGATGAGAATTTTCGCTATTTCCTTGACAAATACAGCAAACATGTGGGAAATGTCTGCGACACCTACTCCTATTGTCTATTGCCTAATCATTTTCATTTTTTGATCAGAATTAATGAACCAGAAAGTATTATCATTCAGTATAATAAAATCAAAACAGGTCTCGCACCGGTTTCTGGAGATCTTTTTCTGTCTGATTTTGTCATGGAGCGTTTCAGTAATTTTCTCAATTCCTACACCAAGGCATTTAATAAGATGTACTATAGAAAAGGGGGCTTGTTTCTAGATTTTACAAAACGAATAGTTATTAAGGATGACAACTTATTCACCAAGATGATTCATTATATTCACGCCAATCCCGTTCACCCTGGACTTTGCCAAAGGATTGAAGACTGGAAATATTCTTCGTATAAAAGTCTTTTAAGTAATGGCCCTACAAAATTGTTGCGAACAGAAGTGTTGGAATTATTTGGCTCCAAAGATTACTTTATAAAATTCCACCAGCAACCCATTAACATAAAAATTGCCGGAATCTTAGATTAATAGTTGTTTCTTGTTTCGACAGACCGTCCCATCCCCATCCCCATCACAAATCCTCTTCTCTTTCCAACATCAATATCGAGCTCTGTGAAACTATTAAATACTTTTCACCTGAATGCATAACTTCAGTTGCGCCACTTAATAGAAATATAGCGAGATCGCCTTCTCTTGCCTGTAAGGGTATATACTTAATTTTATCTTCTTCATTTTTCCAGGGCTCATCTTCACCGGGCATTGGGATGGCATAGCCTGGTCCTGCTTTTATAACATAACCCTGGTGTACTTTTTCCTTTTCCTGCATCCCGGGTGGAAGGTAAAGGCCACCACCTGTGCGCTCATCAGGTTTTACCGGTCGAATCAAAACCCTGTCACCAATAATTATCAGCTTCTTCAATTTATTATCAGATGTTACTTTCAATGCCATACTTTGATCGGTTAAACAACAAATTTAAGAAATGCCTGATTGAAAGACGTCAAAAATCCACGCCTTGGTTTAAACCACCTACTTTAACAAAATCTTATTGGCCATTGATATACGAGCTGAATGAATTAACTTTATTTTCAATTAAATAACAAATCATGGAAGGAATAAAAGGAAAAATTTTACTGTGTGAGGATGATACGAATTTAGGTTCAGTGCTTAAGAATTACCTGGAATTAAACGATTATGATGTTGTGCTTGAAAGAGATGGCCGGTTGGGCCTGGCAGCTTTTCAAAGAGAAAAGTTTGATCTATGTCTGCTCGACGTAATGATGCCCAATATGGATGGATTTACAGTTGCCGAAGAAATCCGTGATGTAGATCCAGATATACCTTTATTCTTTTTAAGCGCAAAAACGATGAAAGAAGATATTATCCAGGGTTATAAACTCGGTGCAGACGATTACATTACTAAACCGTTCGATAGCGAAGTTTTGTTGCTAAAAATTAAGGCTATCCTGAAACGCAATGAAGAACAAAACAGGGAAAGCACAAATACAGAATATGATCTAAGCACCTATCATTTCAATCCGAAACTGAGAGAATTAAGTCATAGCGGTCAAATGCAAACACTTTCACCAAAAGAGAATGAATTGTTGAAGATGCTGGCGGAACATAAAAACGATCTTCTTCCACGTGAACAGGCGTTGAAGAAGATATGGGGTAGTGATACCTATTTTAATGGCCGCAGTATGGATGTTTATATCGCGAAACTGAGGAAGTACCTTAAGGATGATCCCAATATTGAAATAGTGAATATTCACGGTAACGGTTTCAGGTTAGTAGTGCCTGCCGCCACTGTATAATCAATAGCAGTTGAAAAAGGTCCCTTACATGTTAACCGTGTAAGGGACCTTTTTATTTAGAACAATAACTGTTCGCCATCTTTTGTATAAGGCTTCTTTCCCAGGTGAGCGTAGGCTTTCGCGGTAACCTCTCTTCCTCTCGGCGTTCGCATCATGAAACCTTCTTGTATCAGGAAGGGTTCATACACTTCTTCCAGGGTACCTGTTTCCTCCCCGACTGCTGTGGCGATCGTTGTTATACCCACTGGCCCGCCTTTAAATTTTTCAATGATCGTTAAGAGTATCCTGTTATCCATCTCATCCAGACCGTGTTCATCTACATTGAGCGCCTTTAGGGCATACTGGGTGATACCAAGATCAACAACACCATTGCCAAGCACCTGCGCGAAATCTCTTACTCTTCTTAGCAAACTGTTCGCAATGCGCGGTGTTCCCCTGCTTCTCCTGGAGATTTCGTGAGAAGCGTCTGATGTGATCTTTGTATTGAGTATGGCTGCTGCCCTGATAATAATTTTCTGCAGGGTGGCAGCATCATAGTATTCCAGTCTTGCTTTAATACCGAAGCGTGATAATAAAGGAGCCGTGAGTAAGCCGCTACGGGTGGTGGCACCCACCAGCGTAAATGGGTTAATGTTTATCTGGATGCTCCTTGCATTAGGTCCTGTATCGATCATAATGTCAAGCCGATAATCTTCCATCGCGGCATACAGGTATTCTTCTACCACATTGCTTAACCGGTGAATCTCGTCTATAAATAAGACGTCATGTGGTTCCAGGTTGGTTAATAAGCCGGCAAGATCTCCGGGCTTTTCAATTACCGGTCCGGATGTTTCACGGATGTTAACGCCCAGCTCATTGGCAACAATCCGCGACAGCGTGGTTTTGCCAAGACCCGGTGGACCATGAAAAAGAATATGATCCAGCGCTTCCCCTCTCAACTTCGCTGCTTTTATAAATATTTTCAGGTTTTCAATAATCTGCCCCTGGCCCGAGAACTCTTCTATAATCGCCGGGCGGATATTATTCTCAAACTCCTTCTCCGCAGGCGTTAAAGGATCTTTACCGGTATTCAGATTAACGTTGGACATCAAGTAAAATTAGTAATTAGTTCCGATAGTTTTTACGGCTCGTTTTCTACCTTTTCAAGATCGCGACAAGTTAACCAATAAACTATAATCATGTTTGGTTGTATGGTACATGTAAGCTCATGCATTAAATTCTTTAAACATGGAAACATCCCCCCACACTACAAAAGTAATAGATGGCAAGTATGCATTCAAAGCGATGGATTATGATACCTATTTACAAATGGTTGCCGGATTGTTATTAGAGAACAAAGTAACGGGCTCGATCCAGTCTGAAGCGTTGGTTGAATATAGCCGACTTAACATGCACCGTATGCATAGGATAAAAAAAACTATGCAGGTGTTGCCAGAAGTAAAGAGTATCCTGGAAAGTATAACGGTGCCCCAGACCTGGCTGGTGCTCACGGAAGGTTGGTGCGGTGATGCTGCGCAGATATTACCGGCTCTTCATGGTTTATCTCAACTGAATGGAAATATAAAACTTTTACTTTTGTTAAGAGATGAGAACCTGGATTTAATGGATCAGTATCTTACAAACAAATCCAGCAAAAGTATACCAATACTTATCGTTTATGATTCTTCCACCCGTGAAGAATTATTTAACTGGGGGCCTCGTCCGGCGGAGGTGCAGGAAAAACTCTTGGATATGATGCAAAAAGGGATGCCTTACGAAACCATTAAGGAGGAAGTGCATCGCTGGTATGCCAAAGACAGGACAAATTCCATACAACATGAAATCAGCAATTTGGTCCACGAGCATAGCCAACCACGCCCTTAAAACTTAAATTCATAATACTAATGACGTTTGATGAGTTCAAAACATCGCTTGCAGAAGATACACCTCCTGAAAACATCTCCCTGTATCTTACCTCTCTATGGTTCGACGGAAAAAATAATTGGGAGCAAGCCCATGAGATAGCACAGGACATTAACGACACAAACGGCTCCTGGCTGCACGCTTACCTTCACCGCAAAGAAGGTGATTTTTCTAATGCAGGTTACTGGTATCGCAGGGCAGGTAAGCTTACGCCGGCATACTCTTTACAACAGGAATGGAAAGAAATGGTACTTAATTTTCTGTAGCTGAAAGTTTAAGATAAAGTCTTTTTTGTGCTGCATCATATCTCATATGCACTAATATATCGGTTCATCTGTAGTACTAAGTCCGGATCAGGACAATTATTCAGGAATTTTTCTCTTTCTGAATATTTACATACGCCCGGATAGTCGCCCTCATTTACTCCGATATCAAAAATGATCTGGAAGTGTAAATGAGGTGGCCAGCTTCCGTTCTCGTGGGGCTCTCCAAAATGCGCGATTTCTTCTCCTCTTATTATATATTGCCCTTCCTGTAACAAGCTGATATCGCGGAGGCTTACATGGCCATACAAAGTATAAAAAGGAAAACCGTCTAGCTGGTGTAATAATATCATGGTTGCTCCATAATCACCGAAGCTATCGTTGTAAGCGAAACTGTGTACCATACCCCCAACTGGTGCCCATATTGCAGTGCCTGCAGGCCCCCATATATCTGTACCCAAATGAAATCTTCTTGGTTCTTCAAGAATCCCGGGACTACTAAATACCGGGCTCCTGCCGTATATGCTCCGGTGTTCTCCATATCCACCTATCCCGAATTTACAACGAGCTTTTCCCAGTTTCCTGTTGATGTGTTCAGAAAACATAGCAGTGTTGTCGAAAATTCCGGCTGTCAAGGCCGTGTTTTCATCTGTGAGATCAAGCTGCAGCAACCTATCCTTTCCAGGGTCAAATGCAATTACGGGGTAGAATGAAGTCTGGTTCCTGGTAAAGATGTTTCTTGATTCACTGTTCATTAGAAGCGTTATACTGCAAATTAGGAAATTGATGAAGGATTGAGTTTGTTAAATGTCAAGTTTATAATTTCCCCTGTATTGTCGCTTTACAAATTGATTAGCAGGATCGAAATTACTAACCTTCATTCCAACTCCATCCCATAGTAATTTTTTTCGGCCGGGGTACACGGGTTGTCCTTTGGAATTTTTTTCAGCGTAGTTATAACTTCTAACTGCCAGGTTGCCCATTAACACTGTTTCAGTGAGTGGTCCGGCTATATCGAAGGAAGAACTGGTATAAGTTCCGTATCCTTTTTTACAGGCTTTTACCCATTGTTGCTGATGACCTTCAACGCCACCTTCTACGAAGGGAAACTTCGATTTAGGCAAGATTGTTTCCTTCATTTTTTTGGTAGGAAGCAGGGTGGGTTTTCTTCCAAAAAG
Source organism: Chitinophagales bacterium (assembly GCA_038199905.1). Classification (GTDB taxonomy): domain Bacteria; phylum Bacteroidota; class Bacteroidia; order Chitinophagales; family Chitinophagaceae; genus JADCRZ01. The sequence goes on from JBBPYM010000364.1 coordinate 5,228, forward strand.
ACCAGCCATCAGTTTGCCTTTTGAGCCCTCGAAAATAATCCCGCCATCCTGTTCACCCATTTCTTCGTCGGACAATAGTTCTTCGGGTCTTTCCGGCCTGATGCCTCCATCATACCAGATAATTTTCACTTCCGGCATATCACCTCTTGCGGGAAACTTGATATGTGTTTTGGAAGATGGCGGGTAGCTATCGGTATACACAGCTTGCTGAAAAAAACCGGTAAAAACCGAGCCTACACTACATTCCACAGACACAGGGTAGCCGAGCCTGAGCGCCCGGAATGGAACGTCTAAAAAGTGGCAACCCATATCACCGAGGGAACCCGTACCAAAATCAACCCAGCCACGCCAGGTTGCAGGCAGGTAGATTGGGTTAAACTCACGGTAGGGTGCTGTTCCCAGCCAAAGTTCCCAGTCTACTTCGGCAGGTACCGCAAACTTACCTGGAGGTGTTGGAATACCCTGCGGCCATACCGGCCGGTCGGTCCAAACATGAACGGTATGCACTGCGCCTATTAGTCCATCCTGGATCCAGGTTTCCACCAGCCGTGTATCATTACCGCTGCTTCCCTGGTTACCCATTTGGGTGACAACTTTATATGTTTTTGCTGCTTCTGTTAGGATCCTTGCTTCATAGATGTCATGCGTAAGTGGTTTCTCGCAGTACACGTGTTTACCCCGCTGCATTGCGGCCAATGCTATGGGTGCATGCATGTGATCCGGGGTAGTTACAATCACTGCA
>JBBPYM010000365.1:0-7016 GCA_038199905.1 Chitinophagales bacterium
AGATCGTCATAAGCGACCCTATACCCGGTGAAACATATACCATCCAGGTAACGCACAAGGGAACGTTAAGCCGTGGATCGCAGGCATATTCCCTGATTGTGAGTGGTGTTGGCGGACAACCTTATTGCGCTTCGGCACCGTTGAGCACCGCCGGTGCCCGCATTGACAAGATAACCGTTGGCAGTTTTTCGCTTACAAGTACTGGCTCCGTTTGTACAGGATATACAAACAATACTGCGTCAACTATCCCACTAGAAGCGGGCCAGTCTGTACCGGTTTCGGTAAATGTTAGCAGTTGCGATGCGTCTTCCGTGAGTAAAATTGTAAAAATATTCATCGATTATAACAACGATGGAGACTTTATAGACGCGGGTGAAACTGTTGCCCAGAGCAGTGTCATCAACGGAACTGGTATTTTTAGTGGGAACTTTACACTTCCGGGTACACTCCTTGCTGGCTTTTCTACCGTTATGAGAGTAATCGTGCAGCAGACCGCGACGGCAGCTGACGTTAATCCCTGCGGGGGTTATGCTAATGGTGAAACACAGGACTACCGGGTAAAATTTACCAGTGCCTCCAATGATGTAGGCGTTACTGAGATCATATCTCCTTTTGCCGGGTCATGTGCAAATGCGGCCCAGTTAGTAACAGTGAGAATAAAGAACTTTGGCGCTGTTAAACAAGTAAACGTTCCATTGACGCTGACCATAAGAAACGGTGCTACTACCGTAGCAACAAGTAGCGTTGTATGTGCCGATACAATACAGGCATATTCAGATGTGATATTCACTTTTCAAACACCATTTAATGCGATAGCCGCAAACACCTACAGTGTTACGGCAACAGCTTCATTAGGCACTGATCAAAACGCGCGAAATAATTTAGTAACGGCAACAGTCACTATAAATACCCCTGGCAGCGCACCAACAGGCACTGCAGCAATCTGCGGAACAAACCTGGTATCGTTTACCTCACCGGTAACAACATCCGGCGTGCCGGTTTGGTACAGCACGGCATCATCAACTACGCCGATCGCCGCTGGCAATAATGCTACAACTTCGGTTATTACTGCCGATAAAACCTACTACCTGGCTCTTAACGAAATTTCAACAAGGGTTGGTCCGGCAGCCCGGGCAACACTTGGTGGTGGAAGTTATGCCAGCCTCACTAACAATTATCTCAAATTCACGAATTCTGTACCGTTAACCATTGAAAACGTGCGGCTCTTCGTGGGCAATCCAGGGAAAATTACGTTGACTGTTGCCGATATCATAACTTCCAGCGCTTCAACTTATACCTACTCAACCATTGCCAGTACAACAATAGACGTTTACGCCACAGGTAACACCGCATCCGACGCGGGTGCTTTATTTTATGTAAACTTGCCGGTGCCAACAGCAGGAAACCATATCCTGATTGTTCAATTTCTAAATGGAGCCACCTTATACCGAAACAATGCTGTAAGTACAAATCCTTATCCACTCAGCATCCCTAATATAATCTCAATTACCGGCAACAGTGCTATCAACGCAGCTGATACAACGGACGCAAATTACTACCAGCGTTTTTATTATTTTGTCTATGACATTGGCGTGAAACTGAGCGGATGTGCTACTCCGAGAACTGCCATAGTAGCCACCACTGCAGCTGCGCCTTTTATTACCCAGGCAGGCAACATTTTTACAAGCAATGCTGCAACAGGCAATCAATGGTACCTGAACGGGATCCTGATTGTAGGAGCCACAAATCAGACCTATAATGCTATTGCCGCTGGCGTTTATAAAACCATCGTTAACAATGCCGGCTGTCCTTCAAACGAAATTAATTATGCCACTACGCCTGTTATTGATCTTAACGGTTCAACCATTGCACTCGTGGCTTCACCTAATCCAAACAAGGGCAGGTTCTTTTTACAGTTTGAAGTAAAAGGCAAAGACGATCTTATAATAAGTCTTTTGAACTCAATGGGCCAGGAAGTTTACCGGGATAAGATCCCTGGCTTTACCGGAAGGTATGCGCAACAGGTGAACACCGGACAAACAAGCGCGGGAATGTATATTTTAAAGATCCAGCACAATAAGAAGTTATACGTTAAGAAGATATTGATTCAATAATTCAGGGATTGCAGCTGATGCTTACCTGCATGATTTTTATTATATTTAGAGAAGATAAGGGTTTCGACCAAAACCCTTGTGTGCCCGGATAAACGTCACATTACATAAATCAACAATTATGCTGCAACCCTGGCGAATCGGTACTGTTGTGCGCATAGAAAATGAAACCAACAGCACGCGGCGTTTCTGGATAAAAGTAAACGAACTCGAAAAATTTGATTTCATACCCGGGCAGTTCGTAACGCTTGATCTTCCTATTCATGAAAAGATTAATAAGCGCTGGCGTAGTTATTCAATTGCATCCTGGCCTGATGGTACAAATGTATTTGAACTGGTGATTGTTCTACTAGAAGGTGGATTAGGCACCACTTTCCTTTTTGATCATGTAACAGTAGGATCCGAACTAACGCTAAGAGGTCCGCAGGGTGTTTTTGTGTTGCCAACCAATATTGAAAAAGATATTTTTTTCATTTGTACTGGGACTGGTATTGCCCCGTTTCGATCTATGGCCCATTATTTACAAATCCAACAGATTAGTCACAAAAACATTTATCTCATTTTCGGATGCAGGAAGAGGGAGGATGCTCTCTACGGCAGTGAGTTGGCGGATTTGGAGCGGCAGTTGCCTGGTTTTCATTATATCCCAACTTTTTCAAGGGAAGAACCCGGAGACTACAGGATCGGTTATGTTCACAACGTTTATGAGGAAATTTGCAGGAACGAAATACCATCAACGGGAGAATTGAAAACAACACCTATCCCCGCACAATTCTACCTATGCGGATGGAAAAATATGATCGACGAGGCCAAACAACGAATTGTTGCTTTAGGGTATGACAGAAAGGCCATACACCAGGAACTGTATGGATAATAGCCGGATATTAATAAAACAGCTAGTTATTAATCTTTTTTAGCGACGCAGATCCGGGATTATCTGTACTGATATCCTGCTGAGGATCTTTCATTGTCACCACGCGGCTCTTGTAAGGTAACCCGCTAAGTTTTTCAATAGCCACTAAATCTTGCTGCAGTTTTAATATATCAGCGTGATTGCTTAACATTTCATTTTCCAGTGAAAGAATACGTTTTCTAGCTTTTTTTATCTGGGCACTTCTGAAAAAGAACCCAAGCATAACTGAAACTAACGTTAGCAATGGCAGCCAAAGCACACTTATTGTCATAGTAGCAAGCATATAATAGAGACCCTTTTTTAATAATTTAATATTTATTGCAAATTCAATACCGTCAAAGGGAGTTCAACACAAACCCTTTAATTGATTCAATTGCAATTCTTTCCTGTTTCATACTATCCCGGAAGCGGATCGTCACCATATTATCTTCTTTAGTCTGGTGATCGATGGTAATGCAAAAGGGTGTTCCAATCGCATCCATGCGACGATAACGTTTACCGATCGCATCTTTTTCTTCATAAAAACACCGAAAATGCGATTTACATTCGTTCATAATGCCTCGGGCGATATCGGGTAATCCATCTTTTTTTAATAGCGGAAATATCGCCAGCTTGATAGGTGCCAGTTTAGGAGGGAATCTTAACACTACCCTGCTGTCAGGTTTCTCCTCAGTGCTTAGGTCTTCTTCCTCGTATGCCTGGCTCAACAACATCAGTACTGTTCTGTCTAACCCTATGGATGTTTCAATAACGTAAGGAATGTAATTTTGATTGATCTCGTTGTCAAAATATTGCATTTTCTTTTTGCTGTACTGCTGGTGATTCTTCAGGTCGAAATCAGTTCTTGAGTGGATTCCCTCTACTTCCTTAAAGCCGATAGGGAAATCATATTCAATGTCGCAGGCAGCATCGGCGTAATGGGCAAGTTTAATATGGTCATGAAAACGGTATTTTGCTTCAGGTATTCCGAGACTCAGGTGCCATTTCATTCTTTCCGCTTTCCAGTACTCATACCACTCCTTTTGTGTGCCGGGACGAATAAAAAACTGCATTTCCATTTGCTCAAATTCCCGCATCCTGAAAATGAACTGACGGGCAACGATTTCGTTGCGGAAAGCTTTACCTACCTGAGCAATACCAAAAGGAATCTTCAGACGACCCGTCTTCTGAACATTTAGAAAGTTCACAAAAATGCCCTGGGCGGTTTCAGGCCTAAGGTAAATTTCATTAGCCTCTTCTTCACCTGTTACACTGCCTATATGGGTAGAAAACATTAGATTAAACTGGCGGATATCTGTCCATTTAGCAGTTCCGCTGACAGAACATTTGATATTATTTGTTTCAATGAGATTCTTAAGACCTTCATAATCATTTGCTGCAAGCAGGCGATCCATTTCTGCCAGAAGTAAGTCCGATTGGTCCTTTTTGCCCTGCTTTTCAAGTTCATCCGCATGGCCTTCAATCAAATGATCAACCCGGTAACGCTTTTTACTTTCTTTGTTGTCGATCATCGGGTCACTGAAATTATCAATATGACCGCTGGCTTTCCATGTGGTGGGGTGCATAAATATGGCGGCATCAATACCTACGATATTTTCGTGCATCTGGGTCATGCTCTTCCACCAGTAATCCCTGATATTTTTCTTTAACTCACTGCCGTATTGGCCGTAATCATAAACGGCGCTTAATCCATCATATATTTCGCTGGAAGGAAAAATAAATCCATATTCTTTGCAATGGGCAATTATTGCCTGGAACCTGCTTGTGTCGTTAGCCATACTTTTGCAAAAGTAATAAATAGGAATCATTCGCTAACTCTATAAAAAAATTTAGGATGTAATAGGTGTTTTCTCCAAAAAAAACCGTTGGCACCCCGTTTACAAGTAAATAGGCACCTACTTATCCGCAATTTTATGCTTACAATTAAATCAGCTGAGTTTTTTATTCTGTTTATGGCGTAAACCGTCCCGCTTATTTTTTTTGATGAAATTGTTCTCTAAGGCTTCGGTAAGGTTCACCCCGGTCTGGTTTGCCAGGCATAGCAGAACCCATAAGATGTCCGCCATTTCATCGGGTAAGTCTTTACTTTTGTCTGATTCCTTAGAAGACTGTTCGCCATATTTCCGGACCATAATCCTCGATAGCTCGCCTACCTCTTCCATCAGGATGCCAAGGTTGGTAAGTTCACTAAAATAGCGGACGCCTACGGTTTTAATCCAGTCATCTACATTCTTTTGGGCTTGTTCTAGGGTCATATTAGGCGTTTAATGTATTTGGATTTTAATTTCCTGCGGAAAGGCAGTGTACCCAAAGCAATTCAAAATTAATCGCTCTTAATTTACTCCTTGTTCCTGGTATCAATCATAATTGTTACCGGGCCATCATTTACTAGTGAAACTTTCATGTGTGCCTGGAACTCACCGCTACCAACCGCTTTTCCAAGATCAGCTCCCAGTTGACTAATCATTTTTTCATAAAGAGGCTTTGCAATTCCAGGTTTGGCAGCTTTCAGGTAGGAAGGCCTGTTACCCTTTTTTGTAGACGCATGTAAGGTGAACTGGCTGACGAGAATTATATCTCCACCTGCATCCACCACCGATCGATTCATTACCCCATTCTCATCGTCAAAAATCCTTAGGTGAATAATTTTACTGCTCAACCAAATGATGTCTTCCTCACAGTCAGCCTCTTCAATTCCGAGCAAAACCAATAAACCCTCGTCTATTGTAGTTTTTATAGTACCGTTTATAGCCACACTGGCTTCGCTGACCCGTTGTATGATTGCCCTCATGTATCAATTATTCTGTGTAAATTTACTGATCCCAAATTATGATCGACGTATCAACAGAAATAAAGTTTCGTACCGCTCGCAGCGGGGGAAAAGGCGGACAAAATGTAAACAAGGTGGAAACCATGGTGGAAGGTTATTTTCATGTGCTTAACAGCCACCTTTTGACTGACGAACAAAAAGAAACCATTCTGCTGAAACTAGCTAAAAAAATTAATGGTGAAGGATTTTTGCAAATCAAAAGCCAGGTACATCGAACGCAGTTAGCAAACAAAGAAACTGTTATCATCAAAACCAATACCCTTTTAACTTCCGCTTTAAAAAAGCAAAAAAAACGGGTGCCCACCAAACCATCGAAATTTGCCAAAGAAAAAAGAATTGAATCGAAGAAAATAGAATCGTTCATAAAATCGACCAGGAAAAAAATACGTCATATCGATCAGTAAGAACCCGTAGTTATGATACCTGTTGTTAATAAATTGACTATAAGCTTCTTAACGCAAGGGTAATTTGCTTTTTAAGTTCCTGTCAAAAAATCCCACACAGGATACCGAATTAACGGCTGGCACATTTAACGTGACTGTAAACTTCCAGGCAGTGGTTGATGGTGCATTACTTGAATTTGACAAACAATATAAAACTCCCCCGCAGGAACCTTATTCTGTAAAAGCTTTTAAATATTACCTATCAGCGCTCGAACTTGTTAACAGTGCTACGGGCAAAGTTTATAAGATGGAAAAAACAATTATTACCTGATTGACGCCGCCAGCCCTTCTAGTATGTCAATTTCATTGGAGGCAGGCGCAGACAGATACGATCGTATTGCTTTTATAGTAGTGGTAGACAGTCCTGGACAATGTTCTAAACCATTATAGTAACGGCATACAAAACAGTGCTACCCTGGATCCTCTACTTAAAAACAAGATCTCCCTTACCACCGAAGAGCGTTATTATATTAAAACGTTTCTTGCAACGCTTACTGATTCAACATTGCTCACGGACAAACGTTTCGATCAGCCGCAATAAGATATATCCAACTCCAGCAAAGTTTTATAAATGGTCGAACAGATCTGGGAAAACTAATGACCGACACAAGTTACCTATTAAAAAATTTTAATATCCCGAACGGTAAAGCTTTTTCAAAGGAAGCGCTCTTATGGCTGCTAAGCCAGAAAGAAGCAGACGGTGTAAGAATGTATCATGG
>JBBPYM010000366.1:0-5417 GCA_038199905.1 Chitinophagales bacterium
TTCAAAGCAAAGTGCAATAATAATTAAACGGCCATTGTGTTCTTTGTGCCTACTTTGTGCACATTGTGGTTAAAAAAACCTAGCACTCAACCTGCTTGGTTGTTGAGATCCTTTATGCAACGATTTCTTTTAACCACAAGGAGCACGAAGGAGGCACAATGGGCACGAAGACAACCTAACCAAATTATAACAACTCTCATTCAAAGCGATGTTCATTATTAATTAAAGACCATTGTGTTCTTTGTGCCTTCTTTGTGCTCTTTGTGGTTAAAATTCCTCACATAGTCTGATCGTCGCACCAATACTAGTGCATGAGTCAGTGATCTCAATAACCCGGGTTCTGTTCAAGCTTAGCCTCAGCATTCCTCTCTATCTCGGAAAACGGAATAGGCCATAAATTGTGATATGGTTTAATTGTAACACCAGACTTCTCATTGTATTTTACATCCCTTTCATACAGTTTTCCCATACGGGTCAACGTTAACATCCGAAGTTCTTCGGCACCCAGTTCGCGCATTCTTTCATCCAGCAGGAAATCGATGGAAACGGCACCCGCGGTAACCGGGAATGTTTTTGCCCTTGACCGTAACACATTCATGTCATCGGCGGCTTTTTGGTTATCTCCTTTCATAATATATGCTTCTGATCTCAGCAGGTATGTCTCCGCCAGTCTGAACATATAAGCATCCTTAAAAAGGTTTTCACTGGCATTAACCAAAACATTTCCTCCCAGTGGTGACACGATTGGTTTACCGGTGGCATCCGTTTTAAAATACTCCACTGGAAAATCCCCCTGCGATACGGTAGCCTTTTTTATAATTGGGAACCATTTACGGATAGTGTCACCAAATGCGGCTACCTTTTTAGCATAGCCATCTTTTACAAACCACTTTCCAAAATCCGGGGAGTCTGTCGCCACTCCATCAATCTGAAAATCCCTGACGATATTGTATTTAGAGTTTCGCATGTCGCCATTAAAATCGGCGTTCCATATGCCGTAGAAAAAATAAGCTGTTGGCCGGATCCATCCCACACCCCTGCCTGATAAACGATCATTATACCCCATGATAGCAGGCACGCTCTTTTCTACACCGCCGACAACTGACCTGATCGTAAGGCTGCCCAGATCAGAGATGATAGCCCATTGCAATACATCCCGTTGTGCTGACGCGGGGTTTAAATAATCAGATTGAATCACATACAACCCTTCCCTATTACCACTTGTGCGGTTTTGGTTATTTAGTTGAAAAAGATCACTGTAAACATCTCCGGGCTTGTCTTTGAGCCTTCCGAATCTTGTCGTCATAATGCCAACTCCCGGATAGCTGATGACCGTGCTTGCAGCCGTGATAGCATCATCGGGTTTATTAAGACAAATAAAAATTTCAGCAAGCAGGTGTTGTGCCACCTGCTTGTTGGCTTTTCCATCAAGTACTTTATCGATATCTTCCAGACCAGCAATTGCCAGAACAAGGTCATCCTTGCATTGTGTATAAACCTGTTCCCGCGTAGCACGTACATAGTCGCGGCGCGGTACTTTGATCTCTTCCAGGATCAGTGGAACACCTCCAAATAAATTTGCCAGCATACGATAAGCCAGGGCCCTGAAAAATAGCGCTTGTGCTGTAAAAGACCTCTTCTCAGTTTCTGACAATTTTGTTGAAATCTTTGCCCGGTCGATAATAACATTGGCGTTATTGATAATGGTATAGTTAGCCTCCCACATAACCTGCGGAACATTGAACGTAGGAACCATTGTATTGGCATAGTCATTAAGCTTCACCGGTGGATTATAGTCCGTAGCATTCACAGCAAAGTCTGTCGCATAACGAAGCGCGAAATTCGCATCAAGATTTATTCCGCCGAATAAAATATGCCGCTCACGATTTTGCAGGTAATTGACTGCTGCCTGGAATTCAGAACTATTCTGCAAGGAGTTGCCAGGGGTATAAAAGTCTAAAGGTTTCTCGTCCAGGAAATCCTTTTTACAAGAGGTAGACAAGGCGATTCCGAAGGCCAGAACCACGGTGTATATTAATAAGTTGCGCATAATGATGATAGTTTAGAATTCTAAATTAACTCCAACGGAATAGGTTTTCAAAAGCGGGTAGGCACCTGCATCGAGGCCGGTACCAGTTTCAGGATCCCAACCGTCCCAATCGGAATAAGTTAGCAGGTTGGTGCCCGTTAGGTACACTTTTAACCGGTTAAGTTTAACCTTCTGCAACATAGACGCTGGCAGACTGTAAGCAAGCGTGAGATCTTGCAGACGCACAAAACTGCGTTGCACATATGGCGAGAAAGTCTCACCAAGAGCAACCGTATAATAGCCAATCTGCCTGTATCTTGCGTTTGGATTCTCCGGCGTCCAGTAGTCGAATTTAAAAAGGTTGGAGCCGTAGATATTATCCGGATTAGCCAGCGAAGTACCGGGCTGACCATAATAATAATCCTTTCCACCCTGTACTGAGTTTACAAAAAATTTCAGCTCCCATGCTTTATATTTAAATGAATTGAGGAAACTGAAACGGTAAGAGGGATCGGTGTAACCAAGTATCTTACGATCCGCGGCAGCCGTGTAAGTACCATTCTTATTGATGTCTTCCACTTTATAAGTACCATACGTAAAACCAGCGGGGATGGTGCCTGCCTTAAAATCTTCCATCTGCCACATGCCAATGATGTTGTAGTCGTACGCGACACCATACGGGTGGTTCATAAATATTTTAGACGACACCAGGTCATCTTCCTTACCATCTCCATTTACATCCCGACCCAAAATACTAACTACCTTATTCCTGTTCCTTGAAAAATTAAAGGAAACATCCCAGCTAAAGTCTCTTGTTTGAACCGGCGTTGCGTTGATGATAATTTCCAGCCCGTTATTTTTAAGTTTACCGATATTCATAGGAATAGATCCGAACCCGTTAAGCACGGGAATATCAATATTGTAAAGAAGGTCAAAAGTGTTTGCAATATAATAATCAACACTTCCTGAGATCCTACTATCCAGCACGCTGAAGTCAACACCGAAATTTAACGATTTGGTAGACTCCCATTTTAGGTTGTCATTGGCGAGGCTGCTCACACGCTGGCCAACTCCTGCGGTTGAACCATCCCCGTACAGGTAACCGTTTCCTACAGAAGACTCTATCTTGGCAAGCGTTGCATACCGGCCAACAGTACGATTTCCGCTTAAGCCGTAGGAGAGACGGAATTTTAGATCATTGATAGATTCAACATTCTCTTTAATAAAGTTCTCTTCGCTTACACGCCATGCAAAAGCTGCGGACGGGAACACGCCAAACTTATTAGCTTCGCCAAAACCGGAAAACCCATCACGACGAACAGTACCCGTAAATATGTAACGGTCCTTATAAATATATCCCACCCTTCCCATAGCATATAAACTCGACTCCTGCCAGGCCGTGGATGATGATGTCTGCAGCCCTGCCTGTCCTGCATCAAGCCTGTTATAGCCAAGCACATTGTTAGGATATCTTATGGATCTGGCGGTGGTATTTTCGAATTTTCTTTTTTCAATACCATACACCAAAGTGCCATTGATTGCATGATCACCGAAAGTTTTCCGGTATGATACAATGTTATCAAGCGTCATCGCGTATTGGGAACCGTTGGTTTTATAACCCTCCCCGGTAAAGTTCTGAGCGTAAGAGTTGAAATTGAATCTTTCCTGATCAATTAGATTTTGCGCGAAGTTCAACCGGTAGTTTAATCCCTTTATAAATGGGATATCAATATCAGCATAGATGTTACCAAAGAGGTTATTTCTTTTATCCAAATCCTGCTGGTCCATTTGTAAAAAGGGATTCAGAATTCCCCTGTATGGCTGCAGAATATACGACCCGTCTGAATTGAGATAGGGCACTTGTGGCGGAATATTGATAACATTTCCAACTGAAGGAGAGATAGCAGAAACATCGCTAACGGTCATAAACGATTGAATACCTATTTTCATCCAGGGTGTAATCTTTGTATCAAGGTTTACACGATAGCTGTATCTTTTATAGGAGTCGTTAATTACTACGTTTTTCTGATCAGTGTACCCAATGGAAAAAAAGTAAGAGCTCAGATCACTGCGTCCGCTGACACTAACATTGTGATTTTGAATGGCGGCGTTTTTATTGGTTAGCAGGTCCCACCAGTTGTTTTCGACGCCATTTTGAAAACCAGCTAATATCTCAGGGCCGTAAAATTTGCTTGCAGGGTCCCAGGCTGGGTTAGGCGTAAGAAGATCAACGCCAGTGCGGCTTTCACTTAAATACCTGTCACCTATTTTACGGATAAATCCTGCGCCATCTTCTGGCAACATATCATCGTTTGCGATATCCTGTAAGGTGTACACAAAACTGTAAGCGATGGTCGGCTTCTTGGCACTTTTTCCAATCTTCGATGTAACGAGTATCACCCCATTACTTGCCTGGGAACCATAGATAGCGGTTGCGCTGGCATCTTTCAAAACATCCACTGATCCAATGTCAGCGGGATTGATATCTATCAGGTTACCCCGGTAGATAATTCCATCCAAAACAATTAATGGAGATGTACTTCCCGAGATGCTGGTACGTCCCCTGATACTGATAGAAGGATCAGAGCCGGCAGTGGTCACCGCGCCAACGTTTAATCCTGCCACCGTTCCATGCAGGGCAGAGCCCAAACTGATACTTGGCGACTCTTCAATGGCCGACAAATCAGCCCTAACAACAGAACCTGACAAATCTTTCTTTCGTTGTGTTCCATATCCTACCACCACCACTTCACCCATTTCTTGTCCTACCGGGTTAAGTTGAATGCTGATGCTTGTACGGTTACCAACTTTCACTTCTTCTGCATCATACCCGATATAACTAATAAGCAAAGTAGCATTAGCGGGTGCGCTAATGGTAAATTTTCCATTAGCATCCGTTTGTGTAGTAGTAGTGCCGCCTTTTACCTGTATGGTAGCGCCACTCAACACCGTATCACCAGCGGTGACCCGGCCTTTGATGTTTTGTTGTGCAGAAACAACCGATGAGAGAACAATAAAAGAAAAGAAGAAAATAAAGCGAAGCCCTCCGAGAGTACAACCCAGGGACCCGTTTTTTTTAAAATACGGCAAGCAGTTTTTCATAAACAATGTTTTTAATTTTGGAAAAGAAGAATCTTTGTTGAAGTAAGACTGTAACTTCTTATTGACAAATCAATATTTAAAAATAGGTATTTGGAATCGAGTTGAGGGATTTTTTTTGAATGGATGTTTTAAACGTTTGGCTTTAGAACATCAGGGTATTTCTTTTGTTTAAGAAACTTACCATTCAGCATCCATCAAACCTTAACAAAAAATAACTGGGATCGTGTTTTTAATAACGCATTATGCTCGTGAGATTGCACAGCATGAATTTGCATGGCTCTAGCAA
>JBBPYM010000367.1:0-9030 GCA_038199905.1 Chitinophagales bacterium
ATCACAGGGATAGGCATGCTCACAGCGGCTATAGTACTGGCAGAGACCAATGGCTTTGATCTGATCAGGAACAAGCGGCAACTGACCAGCTTTGCCGGCCTGGACGTCAAGGGGCATGACTCGGGAACATCGGTAAAAGGAAAACGTACGATTTCCAAGCGAGGGAACCGGTATTTAAGAAAAGCAATGCACCTGCACGCGCTGACAGCGATAAGACACGATAAAAACTTTAAAGAGGTTTTTGTAAGATTGGTTTCTAAACATGGCTTAAAAATGAAAGCCGTTGTAGCGGTACAAAGAAAATTATTAGAAATGACCTATACAATATTTAAGTCCAAAGCGAAATATGACAAGGAATACGTCAAAAACAAAGCAGCAGCACTCAATGAAAATTTAAAATTAGCTGTCACCGCAGCGTAAAAAATAATACGTACCCTAGAATTACTAAAAATCCTTTGTGTAAGATTTAAAGTGCCTACTACAAATTAGAGGTGGCCATTACTGACCACCCCTAAACAGGCTAACATAAAAGTCGCCTAAAGAATAAAATTACAAAAAAACATCTAAATTCTTTGGTTCGTAACACAGAATCTCTGCGCTTCCTCTTGGCGTTTCCTCTGCGGTTAAAAAAATGTTGTGGACTAAAACTTCTAATTACTTGGCTTGAACCCTCACCCCTCTAAACCGTCCTATAATCCGGGTGTTTCCACGGCTGACGGTAAGGCCGCTGCAAAAGCGCAGTAGCCGCAGCATCTCCTGTAATGATTTTTTTGGCAGGATCATAAACAACGGGCCGCCCCGTCTTCATTGAAAGGTTCGCCATGATACAACTCGCCGTTGATATATGCCCCTCTTCAATATCTGCAATCGGACGAGTTCCTTTGTCAATAGCGGCCAGGAAATCGAGCATATGCAATCTTGTTGCCGGCGCGGCATTTAATTCTATCTTATCCTCCTTAAGATCCTCCGGGTATTTCTCCTTCTCATACACTACATCTTTATGAATTTTTTCACCCTTGCCATCAGGCACAAAATCATACATCATCGTGCTTGCTTCCAACGTGCCTTTCTCGCCAAACAGTTTGAATGACCAGGGATAGTCGGGATCCGCGGGAGTACCCCAGGTGCGGTGCTGCCATACACAGTTCAGTTCATCATATTCAAAGATCGCTGATTGCGTATCTGAGATATTTGACTTTCCTTCTTTTTGAACATATATACCACCTGTAGAGCTAATCCGGTTTGGCCACCCCAGCTTCAACATCCACCGAACGGTATCAAACATGTGAATACACATATCGCCCATTATTCCGTTACCATACTCGGTAAAAGTACGCCACCACCTCACATGCGGAATGCCATCGTAAGGACGAAGTGGCGCAGGTCCTGTCCACATTTCATAATCTAAAAAAGAAGGAACCGCTTCAACCGGCGGGTTGCCATTGGCCCTCATATGATAATAACAGCACATCTCCACATGAGATATTTTGCCGAGCAGCCCGGCGTCAACAACATTTTTTTTCGCATCAATAAGGTGAGGCGTGCTTTTACGCTGTGTACCCACCTGCACCACTTTGTTATACTTCCGTGCTGCGGCTACCATGGCTTCTCCTTCAAGCACATCAACGCTAATAGGCTTCTGCACATAAACGTGGGCGCCTGCTTTTACCGCCTCGATCGCCTGCAACGCATGCCAGTGATCCGGTGAACCAATCAAAACAATATCCAACTGGTTTTCTGACAACATTTTTCTGTAGTCGCCATACAACCTTGGCGTTTTGCCTGATTTTTGCCGCTGACTTACTAAGGTGGCAGCCTGTGATAGCTGGTTCTTATCCACATCGCACAACGCGATCACTTCCACTGGCGCTACCTGTATCAACCTGAACAAATCACTTTTGCCATACCAGCCTGTTCCTATCAAACCTATCCGAAAAGGTTTCGCCGGATTAATAACATCCATTCCATAAGCCCCAAGTGTTGATAGCGCAAGTGTTGCGGTTGCACCCTGGATAAAACGGCGGCGATTGATATTAAAATTGTTCATTGGATTGATGATTGATTTAATGCGTGGTAATATGGCATACCAATTTTAACAAATATTCCTGATTCTTTCTATTTTTTATTTAACGCGCTATCACCAATTAACGTTTATAGATAAACGTTAGTAACCTGGTAATTTCCGCTCCTAAAAAGTGAACCTTTTATAACTCAATTGATTGGATGCCGTAACAAAGCCACTACCGCAGGCTATTAGTGACACCTGAATTCCTTCCCTTGTATTTTCTTCCCAAATATGGAACCTCTGGATCTTCCTTTCCGCAGACAATCAAACACTTATGTTCCGGCATATAGATTGACCATTACAATGAAATCGCTAATATGTTCTATCTTTTTAACCTTACCGCTTACTATTACAGCAATCCTGTTCACTACCGCATCAGCCAGATTGGCCCAAATGAATTTTATGCTGAGTCACCCGACAAAAACCTGGAGCGATTTACATTAAAGAAATGCTCAGGTGTATGGATCTCAAAAGGTGGAGTGATGCAGTTACAAGCTGCCCAGATAGGTGAAAAGATTGATAAAATCCATCTTAACGCAATAAATAACTAACTAAAAAGCTTTTATAAACAGAAAGCTGTGCCTTTTATGAATCCGGTATAAACATCGTTACTCATTTATCCTAAACCGCTGATCTTGAAAACAACCAATTCTCCCGACATCGAAGAAACATTATTTCTTTTAATCAAAGGCAAAAACAAAAAAGCGTTTAATTTTTTTTACAATCTCTGGGGCGCGGCATTGTATGCTATGATTGCCAAGAATTTAAAAAGCAACGTAGAGTATGAAGATGTTTTTCAAAATGTCTTTGTAAAAATTTCCCAGGATATTGATCATTACGATCCACTCAAAACCTCCCTGGTTCCATGGATGTTTAATATCGCCCAAAATGAGATACAAAGTATCAATTCCAGCGTTTACAGAAGATTCTAACTACTGCGGTTAACCTACAGTTTCTTGTAAAGGATGTTACGGAATTCCACTTTCATAGAAGGCGTAACATGTGCCTGAAGGCCAAGAAGTCCTGAGGATTTACGGTTAACGGTATCATTGTCAATGGTTTCACTCATTAACACGCCGTTAATGAAATGCTGCAGGTGGTTCCCTTTAACTACCAGGTGGTATTCGTTCCATTGATCGTTGCCTTTGATTGCGCTCATTAGAGAATCTGAGCTTCCAAGGCTTCCTGTTATCGTTGGTTTCTCACCGGTTTCAACAACTACTTTCTGTCCGCGTGCTGCCAGGAATCCGCGTCCACGTTCTTCATAATTAAGCCCGGTATATTTATTTGCTCCATCTATATCTGCCTGGTATCCCTTTAAAACAAATGGAAGATCTTTTAGCTGTTCGCTACGGTATTGAATACCACTGTTACCACCTGAACTTATCTTGTAAGAAGCTTTCAACTCAAAGTCAGCTACGGTGCCACCACGCCAGATTAAAAAAGTATTAGTTTTCATTTGTGTTGTTGGCGTTACATCACCCACGATGTTTCCATTTTCAACTCTCCAGTGTACAGGGTCTCCCTCCCAGCCTTTAAGCGTCTTGCCATCAAACAATTTAATAAACCCGTTTTTGTCTTTTTTCTGGCTGAAGGTGTTCACACTGCCTGTTATTAACGCAAGGAGTAAAATGATCTGGCTGATTTTCATATATGATGTTTGAAGCTTGTGGCTGTTAGCTAATATTTTGGAGCAGCAATCTATGAAAAAATAACGTGACCTGCAAAATGAGCTGTCGGAAGAAGCTATCAGCTATCAGCCGTCAGCTATCAGCCGTTGGTCATTGGCTACTGTCAGAGGTTTTTTGATTGTAAATTCGTTTCACTTCATCCCTTGGTATATTATTAAACATAGAACCTGATTTTAACTATTCCATTCAAAGTTATATTCTCACACTATTTTCATACATTAGACTTTTCAATTAACTGATGCAACGGCTGATAGCTGTTGGCTGGTTGCGGATAGCTAACTTAACAACAAATTGATAAATGCAACAACCCTGGACTGATAAAATATCCAATGCGTCACAGCTTGGCGGCATTGAAACTGCCGTGATAGACAATGGGTTGGGCAAAGGAACGAGGATAGCCTGGATAAACACGGGTGCAGGCCTGCGCTATAAAATAGTGCTGGATCGTGCAATGGATATAGCAGACGCGTTTTACAATCAGCATAACCTGGTTTGGATAAGCCAGGCAGGCATAACTCCTCCAGAAACATTTTTAAATAAAGGCATCGATTGGTTAAAAACTTTTGGTGGTGGACTGGTGGTCACCTGCGGGCTAGATCACGCCGGCGGACCGGAATCAGATGAATATGGTGAACGCGGCCTTCACGGACCAGTTAGTAACATACCTGCGGAAATAGAATCGATTATACAACCTGATCCGATGGCAGGAAAGCTTGAAATGAGCATTACAGGCAGGATAAAACAATTCAGAATCTTTGGACCTAACCTGGAGTTAAAACGTACCATCTCAGGTACACTCGGCAAACCTTCTATCCGCATTCATGACGAGGTTACCAACAGGGGCAACACACCCGCTGCGCATATGTTGCTTTATCACTGCAACTTCGGCTGGCCTTTGGTTGATGAAGGAACAATGATTGCCTGGAAGGGAACCTGGGTATCCCGTAATGAAGAAGGAAATGATAAGATCTTCACCGACGGAAATGATTTCCGCAGGTGCCCGGCGCCGCTAGATGCACATTCGGGTTCCGGCGAAGAAGCAGCTTTTATTGATGCCACATCAGATGAAACCGGACAGTGTTGCTGCGGTTTATATAATCCTGGTTTAAAGCTGGCACTTTCATTACGCTTCCCCAAGAAACAGCTGCCCTGGTTAACGAACTGGCAACATTGGGGCAAAGGCGAATATGTAACAGGCCTTGAGCCGGGAACCAATCCACCAATCGGCCAGGCAAAGGCACGTAAACAGCAGCAATTAATGGTACTTGCACCAGGTGAATCCCGGTCTTATGACCTTGAATTTGACATGTTGCATACTGAAGAAAAAATAAGTGAGTTCTTAAATTCAACGAAAGCATATTAAAAATTAAATGTTAATACATAACCATGGAAAATCAGAGTGTAGCTCAAAAAGCATTAGAACAGGGTAAAGGAATATTGCGTTTGGCACCAACATGGGTGCCTAGATCTTTTTGCGTACCGGGCCGTCGCATAAAGTTGCACCCTGATGATTATTATGTACTCGGTGGGCAACGGGGAGGCATAGACGAACGCTGGCTATCTTCTACCACGCCCGCTAAAAACGGACCTCTGACAGGCGAAAACGAAGGATTAAGTGCAGTTGTTTTTAACGATGGCGCAAAAGACGAACAGATTTTATTAAAAGATGTTATCAGCGAACTTAAAGGCGAGATCATCGGCGACCGGTTATGGAACGAGCATGAATCCTGGCCGATGTATTCCAAGTTCTTCGACAATATGGGTCCTCTTCCTCATCATATTCATCACAATGATGAGAAAGCTGCGCTGATAGGTCAGATGGGCAAACCCGAAGCTTATTATTTTCCACCACAGTTAAACAATCACGGCGGAGATTTTCCTTATACTTTCATGGGCATAGCTCCTGGAACTTCAAGAGAAACGATTAAAGAATGCCTGGTTAATTTCACGAAGGGTGATAATAAAATCACCAACTATTCGCAGGCTTACCGTCTCGAACCCGGCACTGGCTGGGATGTTCCACCAGGATTGCTGCACGCGCCGGGAAGCATGTGCACCTACGAACCCCAGAAGGCATCTGATGTGTTCGCGATGTACCAGTCACTGGTAAACGAAGCCATCATACCAGAAGAACTTCTTTGGAACGGCACGCCTGAAGAAAGCAAAGGTGATGTGGAAGCGCTTCTGGATGTTATCGACTGGGATCTTAACCTGGACCCTAACTTGTGGCAAAACAGGTTCATGGCGCCAAAGCCTGTTAGGGCGCTGGAAGAAATGCAATCTGCCGGTTACGTTGAAAATTGGATCTGTTATAAATCTCATGCTTTCAGCGCAAAAGAATTAACTGTTGCCCCCGGAGCTACAGTTACTATAAAAGACAGCGGCGCCTATGGAATTATTGTAATGCAGGGACGCGGCAAAATGGGTGTATGGGATATTGAAACACCTGCGCTTATCCGTTATGGTCAACTTACCAATGACGAATTTTTTATCACAGAGAAGGCTGCCATGGAAGGCGTTGTAATTGTAAACCAGTCCACAACAGACCCGATTGTTATACTAAAACATTTCGGACCGGGAAACCCTGACCTGGTAGTGGGTTGAGCAGTATAAACCTCAAATTCAATTCTTAGATAGCTACTTTTATTTTTTATTCTGAATTTAAATAAACGATATGCAAGAAAATAATTATCCAAAGCTTCACAACGCATCCTGGCCAGGCATTGTGGGAAAGGGCCAGGACTCTGAGCCAATTATATCTTTTGATAAAATGCTGGAACTTACTGCCGCTGCGGAAGTAGACGGAGTAAAATTCGACGGCATTGATATCGGGCTTTTTAACCCGCATTTTGACATCGACAGCAGTGATGACGGCATCA
Source organism: Chitinophagales bacterium (assembly GCA_038199905.1). Taxonomy (GTDB): domain Bacteria; phylum Bacteroidota; class Bacteroidia; order Chitinophagales; family Chitinophagaceae; genus JADCRZ01. Next base: position 6,636 of record JBBPYM010000367.1, read on the forward strand.
AACAACTGGCAGATAAAGTTTCCGGGCTTAAACTCGACATCGGCTCATTGGTGGCTCCAATATGGCCGCCCACCGGCGGATCTGCAATGGGCACCAGGGAAGAGCGCGACAGGTTTGTTGACCAGGTGCGCAAGGCTTCTTCCATAGGCAAGAAACTACGTGAACTGGGCGTTCGCCCGCACGGCGTAATTCGTATAGATTCAGCTACTGATCCTACAACCTGGGCCAAAGATCCGAAAGCAAGTACTGCCCTGATGGCGGAAACCTTCCGTGAAGCCTGCGATGTAGCTGCCGGCTTTGGTGAAAAACTCGCCATGGAAGGCGAAATTTGCTGGGGTGGCATGCACAGTTGGAGAGCGATGATTGATACACTGGAAGCAGTGGATCGTCCTAACATCGGCTTCCAGGCTGATATGGCACATACTTTATTATACCTGCTGGGTTATAACAGTCCTGAAGATCGAATACTGCCTAAAGATTTTGAATGGAGTGACCGTGCGGCTTTAACTGAGGGACTCAAAAAGTTAACTGCGGCATTGCGTCCATGGACGATTGACTTCCACGTTGCGCAGAACGATGGCACCGTGCACGGCACCGGCTCTCACGACAAAACCGGCCGCCACTGTCTTGCCACCGATCCCAACGGCAAACTGGATATACCTAATGATGCCGGTTATTGGCTGCGCGACGAAAACGGTGAACTTACGAAAGCATTCAAACACATCTGCTGGGATGGATGCATGTTCCCCAACGCAGTAATGACCGAGCAAAAAACCTGGAACGATATCCTTTCTTTCATGATGAAAGTGCGCGAAAAGCATGGATGGAGGGAATAGCTGTCAGCCGTCAGCTATCAGCTATCAGCCGTCGTACTTTGCACGTTATTCCACTTTGAACGAAGGTTCGGTACGTAAGATCTCAGTGAATTATCCTAAGTTCTGCGTTCCGCGGCTGATAGCTGAAGGCTGATAGCTGATGGCCAAACTTTATATAAAACAAACATCACAAACCCACACCATGTCTACAAAAAAACAACTCAGAATAGCTCTAATAGGAAGCGGCCTGATGGGACGGACGCATTCCAACGCTTACAAAAGAATTGGCGACTTTTTCCCGGAGCTTGAATATCGCCCGGTTTTAAAAGCCGTCTGTGCCCGTAGTGCTGATAAAGTAAAAACCTTTGCAGAGCAATGGGGTTATGAATCCGTTGAAACCGACTGGAAGGCAATTGTCTCACGCGAAGATATTGATGCCGTTGATATCTGCACACCTAATGATACACATGCGGAAATTGCCATCGCTGCCGCCAAGGCTGGCAAGATGATTCTCTGTGAAAAGCCACTGGCAAGAACACTGGCTGAAGCTAAAACAATGGTTGACGCTATTGAAAAAGCAGGTGTTGCCAACACTGTATGGTACAACTACCGCCGGGTTCCGGCTGTTACCCTGGCTAAACAGATCATCGATTCCGGCAAACTGGGCAAGATCTTTCATTACCGGTCAAACTTCTTGCAGGACTGGACCATCAACGCCAACCTGCCGCAGGGTGGTGAGGGCTTATGGAGAATGGATTCCGATGTTGCAGGATCAGGTGTTACCGGCGACCTGCTGGCCCATTGCATAGACACCGCGATGTGGCTCAATGGTGGTATCACAGATGTATCCGCCGTTACTGAAACCTTTGTAAAGGAACGCATGCACGCACTCACAGGTAAAGTGCAAAAAGTTGGTATAGATGACGCGTGTATCTTTCATTGTCATTTCAGCAACGGTTCTCTCGGGGTTTTTGAATCTACCCGTTATGCCCGCGGACACAAAGCATTGTATACTTTTGAGATCAATGGCGAAAACGCATCCATTCGATGGGATCTTCACGACATGAACCGACTTGAATATTTTGATCACAGTGATGAATCCATCGTTCGTGGCTGGAGATCCATCCACGTATCTGACGGTGATCAACCCTACATGAACAGGTGGTGGATACCTGGAACAAGTATCGGTTACGAACACACGTTTATTCACCAGGCTGCCGACTTCGTGAAAAGCCTAGAAACCGGTGAACCTTGTGAGCCTACTTTCAGATCAGCTTTTGAAACACAGAAAGTTTGTGAAGCTGTTCTTGATTCTGCAGCGTCTAGAACTTGGAAAGATACCAATGTTCAATGGGGAGCCTAAGACGTTATAACACTAGTTTAACCACAGAGAAATCCAGGAGAAAAAGAAGAGGTTACACAGAGGCATTTCTCTGTGTAACCTCTTCTTTTTCTCCTGGATTTCTCTGTGGTTATTTTTTTATCTTGCAAACGTCACTTCGAAGAATATACCGCATGCTCCTTATTCCCACCCGACATCAGGTAAGCCATCAAATCTTTCAATTCCTCCGCATTTAAAC
>JBBPYM010000368.1:0-18373 GCA_038199905.1 Chitinophagales bacterium
GTAGAATTATTGTCTTTCCGCTGAATCTTTTCTTCCTCCTCACAAGGTTCGCATTTCCTCTGTAACCCTGGTACAGAAAATGGATTCGGTGAAAAGAATGATTGCTCATATGCTGGCATCCGCATTACTTTATCAGCCATTGCATCTGCTTCCTGCTCGTACAAATCATTAGGTTGGTTTATAGTGAGTTTGGGTTGTATAGAGGGTTTAAAGAATAATTGACGACCATTTTCGATAGCGGTAGGTAAATTAATTTTACTATTGATTTCATGCTTTACTATGGGGGAAATTTTCAGCATTATTTTTAGAACTTAATCACTTTATAAAAGCATACTTTAAATTTTTCAAAACCATATAGTATCGCTCCTAATTCTTTGGCCCTGGAAAGACGAATTCATTCTTGTAATTGCAATTTTGATTCCAGTACCCATACTTCCTAATTGGGAAGTAGACGTGTTGCCTAAAAATCTTTCAATAGACGGACATCATCATCAGATATGTAATACAAAGAGTGTAGATTTAGCAATTTGATGACTTCCGGTGTTACATATACTTGTTGTATCCTTTATACCTTTCAAAGTAATAGAAGAAATATGCCTTTTGTTTAATTACTAACAATGATTTTTAATGAGTTGCTTTAACAGTAGCGGCAGTCGCGGCAATAGCCAAACTTTGTCTTAATTCAAGTGCGATAGATATCATTCTTGCAAAAAAAGGAACTGTCACTAAATCATCTAAAATTCCTGCGCCTAATGTTGCAATATCTTCTGCGAATGTTGCGATTAATCCTGTGATACCTGCTGCAATAATTAAATTAATTAAACCGGGATGGGCTCTCAGAAAATTTTCAATTACCTCTTTGGATGTTTGTCCCGTGCGTATAGCCTGTTCGGCAAAATCTCTTATAATTTCCCAGGTAGTATGTTCCCTAACCAAAACCGGAGAAGGACTGGTTTCAGGTGCACGCGCCGGCACCGGTATTGGTATAGGTACATTACTTCCTATAACCTGATAAACAAGTAAACCAGGGGAACACCATTCTGTGATTAAAGTGTAAGCGCCTATAGTTATTGTTCTACCCGGATAGGTTGCCGGAGACATAGGAATGAGGGCTACTATTCCTCTGGCAGCACGCCAGGCTAACTGTTGCGGATCTGTTGCGTTTCCCTGGGTTATATAACCAGCCAACTGCGCTACGCCATCAACAGCACAGCCCCAACTGGCAGGTTTTATTTCAGCAACTTCTAAAATAGTTCCATCTCTTCTGGCCAGATCGGGAAAACCCATACCTGCTCTTCCACCGATAATTTGTGGCACAATAACAGGTAAATCTTCACCACATAAACCTGCTGTTCTTAAAGAAGAAGCTGAAGCACCAGGAATTCCAAATCCAGCTACTCCTCCAACTACGTTTAATGCAAAATCCTCCTGGAGAGCCATATGAATAGCTGTTCCTGATAAGACTCTTCCTAATGAACCTACCGGATTATTTAATAATGATCTGCATGAGGAAGTGAATCTTTGGATCTTTCTTCCTATTTTATTATTCTGTTGCACAACATGAACCAATTCATGTGCTATTAACTTTTTACCTGCATCGGTTTCCGGCTGATACTGTGCTTCGCCAAAAACAATATTGTTCCCGTTAGTATAAGCAAGTGCATTTATATTTTTTGCTGATGCATTTGCACCCACATCAGTATGTATTCTTACATTACCAAAATCATAACCCATACGAGGCTCAAAAAAATGTCTCTCATTTTCATTTAAAGCCCTTCCTCCGGAAAGAGTACTGATGTAATTTTCTGTTTGGTGCGAAGCTGCAATTTCTTCATTATTAGTTTCTTTTCGCTGTGCCGTTTTTTCCTCTTCGTCACACTGCGCACATTTGCGTTGTAAAGATGAGATAGCCGGTTTGAAAAAGAAATTATTGCTTACCGTCGGATCAGGCATTCGCATTACCTTATCTGCCATTGCATCGGCTTCTTGTTCGTAAACATCATTAGGTTGGTTGAGAGTAAGTTTTGGTTGAAAGAAAGATTTTGAAGACAACATTTCCCCTTGTTGTTTATTAGTATTTTTATTCAATATTAAAGACAAATTTTGCATTTTTATTCTATAAAATTATTAATTCTGGTTCAACATAACAGCCTTGTAAAATAACACTCGTTAAAATAACAAGTTAACGACGTTTAACAGGTTCCCAAACATAATCCCATCCTGAAAACATTGAAGGATCAAAAGGGCTACATGTTGTTTTGCATAAAGGCCTATTACTTCCGGCAGGAATTGCTGCAGCGCCTCCGTTGTATGTACCACTTGCCCAGCTTAACGGATCCATCGGATTTTCCATATCCCATAATTTATATCCTCCAACGTAAATTGCAACGCTTGTAAACGAGAATAGTTCTTTTAAAAATGCTGCTGCAATTTCCTGGTCCGTCATTGAAGCACGCAACAATGCAATAGCAACATTCATATTGCCAAGTGATCGAAGTAAAATTCCGGGTAACAGGCTAAGCATCCGGCTTCTTTGTGCATCGCACCAATTATATACCTCTTTCATCATAATCCCATAAGTACCATAATTAACTGTGCCTGATAGCCAGCAGCTACCTCCCATCTGAACAGTCATGGAGCAACTGGCAGCATCTTCGCAGGGATCAGATTCGCCTCTTGGTAAAGCTGAAGATGATAATCCTGAGCAGGCTGGTATAGCACAACCAGGAACACTAAAAAGCCAGCCTGCACTTAATACAAATAATCCAATGGTATCGAAAGCATCGCGGTTAAGCTGCCATTGGGAATTTGTCATCGAAATATACGAGGATATCGCCGGATCTCTTGATAATGTCGCAATAATTGATATAAATGGTTCGATCCAGCTTCCACTAAACAATGAAGATCCACCGGCTGCTCTCGGATTGATTCCAGCCTGTGGAACATAAGGAGAGATTAAATAAATTGCGGAAGCTAATTTGTCCACCGGAGACCACGACCTGAAATCAGATTGAATTTTTGACCAAACTGTTGATATTTGGGTAGTGACATTCGGTCCGCATACATGTGGTGTAGCAGGCTTTGTTAAAACAAGCGGTGGTGCTGTTTGTTTTTGTACATCAGAAAAATCATAGCCAAACCTCGGTTCAAAAAAACCTCTTTCTTCATGGGTTAGTGATTTTCCTTTACCATTTAATGAACTGATATAACTTTCTGTTGCTGAATCTGCAACCATTGCTTCGTTATTACTTTCTTTCCGGTGCATTTTTTCTTCCTCTTCACAATGCTGGCATTTACGCGGCATGCGTGAAATGGAAAGAGGTTGCGGTGAGAAGAAAGAATGCTCATTTACAGGCATTCGCATCACCTTATCTGCCATGGCATCCGCTTCCTGTTCATATACATCGCCTGGTTGATTAAAAGTTAGTTTAGGCTGAATAACTGGTTTAAAAAAAGAACCGTTCCCTTCTTTTGTGGAGACAGATGAGGAACGGTTCTGATTTAGGTTAACGGCTTCAAACATAAAAACAATCAATTTACTTTTTTACGTTACCATTATTTCATTTTTAAAAATCAGCTTTTCTTAGAAATATATTTTTACACCAAGGCTAGCAGTGAAAAAATTAATGCCATCGGCCTTGCCAAAAAGTTTGAAGTAAGCACCGTTCAGGTCTACCCACAATTTACTTGTTACCGGTCGCTGAAGGCCGATCTTTCCACTCGCGCCAAAAGAGCCAAGTACATTATCCGGTTTGTAAAATCCGGGTCCTGCACCTAAATAGCCATCAAAAGAACCCAGGGACGCATGTGCATTTGCATAAAGTGTTGCACCTATAACCTTATAACTGGAATCAAAATTATAATAGCCACCGACCAGCTCTGTGGAGAAATGGCGGGAAAAATGATATTCTGCATCAATTTCTCCCAGCCAGCCGGACCTGTAAGATTTACCGAAATCCCCGATGGGAAATGTGCGGCCACCGTGAAGGCTTATGCTAAAGGTTGAAGCGAGAGAACTATTTACTGTTTGGATAATACCGGTACTTTTACTGTAAAAAGCCGTACTGCCCAAATCTGGTGTAAACAGAGCAACAATTTGATGCCGACCCAGCTTAAGCGATGTGGTAGATAGCACCGCAACGCCATTCGGGTCAAGTGTAACCTGTCCAAGATTGACGCCATCGGCGGTGAACGAAACAGTACCCTTAAGCATGTCGCTTGATGCTAAAAACTTTCGGAATACCCTGGCTGTAAAGGTGACCGTTTCTCCTAACTTTGTTACGTCTTTGCTACCAATGACTGTTGTGGCTGTAGTCCCGTTCAATATTTGTTGCATATCCAAATAGCCTTGGGCGAATTTAGTTTCCCCCGTCACCATCACATCGAGAATAGCATTTGCCTTCATATTGGGATCCAGGATGCCGCTACTTAATCTCTCTGCCTCCTGCAGCCCAATGGGCGTTAGTGCCGTCTGTCCAGGAACAATGCAGGACTGTGAATTCTCTGCGGGCCAGTTTTTGTCTGTAAATGTGGTGGTGGATGTTCTGCCTCTGTCGTAATCGAAGAGGCTCGTTTGATCAGTTACTCGCCAGGCATCGGCGAACGTCTTGTATAGAGCCAGGAAGCGGTCATGCAAATTGTTCGGCATAGGTCCAATAGAGGTTCCATCGGGAAGGGCTGGTAACCAGCTTCCTTCGGGGATAACACCCGAAATTCCTTCAGAAGCAGTGGTATTGTTAATAGACAGGTCGAGATACCATTGGTTATCAAACCACAAATGAGGCACAACTACAAGAGACGTGCGATTGGGGAAATTGATTTCTATTGCGCCACCCCAAGCGGGATATCTAGGTCGGTCACCTACTCTTTGAGCCAATTCTTTTCTTCCTGGCATTGTTGGGGCCGTGGGTGGTAATTTAATAACGCTGCCACCCGATCCAAGATCCAATCCATCCTCAGTAAGTGTTATTGGGACGCCATCTACCCTCAATTGCATACCGCTCGCATCAGGGTTTCCGTTAACGATCGGCTCATAGGTAATGCGGTGTGTACCTACCCTGGCCGCAACCGCTGTGTTAACACTTACACACATTCTTAGTCCTGAATAATTATCTGTTGCAGGACTTGCCGTTGCAACGGCCGTTTGGCGGGTCTGGATTTCGAAATTGTCGCCATTGTTGCCTCGTAGAGCAACAAATTCGCCAACAGCCTGAAAATCGTATTTTACGCCGTCAACCGTGGTAATGTGTGTATCACCCCAAAGTCCAGAGTTTGCAGGTACACGAAAAAAGAATTTTCTTGAACCAACCTCTCCATTGTTCTGAATAACTTTAACCGTGAAATTAATATAAGTCACCCAATCCTCACCATTCACTTTCTTTGGACGCAAATCAATATCTGGTGTTCCAGAAATGTTTACCGATCCTCCTTCTATGAAATTTATGCCTGTGGCCGTCAAAAATTCAGCATTCGTAAATGTCCCCGGTTGAGCGGTGCAGTTAGTGCCTTTCTTTATAAATATCGTAATATTGACCACTTTCAAGGTGACTGGATTCCCCGAAAAACCTTCCTGTGTAATGTTTATGTCAGGGGTAGTAATACCTGTTTTAGCTATGTCCAGGTAATCAGTTTCATATGTTGGGCAAGTCATATCAGTTGGAGCTATGTATTTTACAGTTGGAGATTGATTACAAATGGCAGTATTTTCACATTGACCATACATTTTATTTGCCATTAACAGGATTAATATTACCAATAATATAAATCTGCTATTCAGTACTTTATAACTCTTAGATTCTTTTTTCATTTTATTCGATTTAGTGTAGGTGAATTTTGTATTAATTTATTCCCAGGAAACAGATAATAAACGAGGCATCCATGAAAATTTAATCATAGAGAACCCCCAGGGCAGGTGGTTCAACAAAATGTCTTCCGTTTTTCGCTGCACTCTAAGGCGCAATTTTTCATCCTTTAAAAAAAGCTTTCCCTGTCTGCGCAAAAATGTTTCGCGAAGGCCTGTGTGTGAGGTATTTCTCAACACCTTCCAGTGTGCTATAACCTGTTTTAGCATTTCGTCGCAGGCTACCTTTTCCGCCGCGCTTAGCGGCAGCGCTATTTCGATCGGCTCCTCAAGCGGGAGGCCGCAAAGAAGCTTGGGCAGCATCAATATATATTCCGGAGCCACAGCATCGCCGGTGGCCAAATAATGCAATGCATACACTGCACGGTGTTTTGCCTCCTCATTTACAAATTCATTTCCATTCAGCCAATAGCAATATTCAAATAACCGCGTCAAAAACGGATGTAGCAAAACAAGACCTGAATTGGGAATAAGAATAAAATCGCCTTCTTCATTAAGGGTTGCTTTTGGGAACGCTTTAGATTTTTCGCTTTCTGTAGGCTCTTTGAGTCCTACATTTGTTCCTGAATCGGGATTTCTATTCTCTTCTACGTGTTTAAAGCCTGTTATTTCTCTTCGCCAAAATTCAGGAATACTGTCCATCCACTCTTTACGCTTTACTTCGTCCATTAAAAAAGAAGTAATAAATGAAGGATGCTTAACAGGCGCCAAAAGGGATGTCAATTCCGGAACAGCAGACTTACCCAAAGCGTACGCTATCCACTTCTCCCAGAAATGCTTTCGAAGAACAGCTAATGAAGGAAGCGAGCCTGCATAATTGAGATTTGTTTCTGTTTTTTGTATCGTACTATAGAAATGCAAAAGCCAGTTCCAGGCTTCTTCAACCGGATCTTTCAGTTGCAAACGATGCAACAAATTTACTAAAAACGGATCATCGAACTGGGAGGTTAATCTTACCAGTGCATTTTTATCATTGACATCTTTTTCAAAATTAGCCGTCAGAAAATTTCGCAACTCCTGCCAATTTTTTTCCGGTAATTTTTTAATCCATTCGGGGTTCCAGGCTGGCTCGCTTGAAAACCACCAAGGCAGGTAACCCTGCTGAAGAAAGAAAACAAAAGCATCTACCGCTGAATATTTTACAACCTGGTTGGTTTTTCGTTTAGATACCTGTGCAGTAGAATCATTGTCCATTGACGTTGCTGATATATTTGTCGCATCTTCAAAATGATTCATCTTTAAAGGGTAGGAACTCAATATTTTTTGCAATTCACTGTTGAGTTTTTCGGGCATTTCGTTTAAAAGTTCATCTGCATCAAAAACACCCAAATCGAGTTCCAGCCTGTCAATCGTTAAATAATCATGGGTGTAATCATACGCTTCCAAACAATGTTCTATTGATTTGCGCACTGCTTCAGCAGTTTTTGCCTGGGCATTGACCATCCAAATATGAGCGGTATCAAAATTGGGAAATCCGACTTCGAGCGTTTGCTTATGGATGATATGGTTAATTCTGCTATTCAATTTGTTTTTTTACACCAGAAAAGAAAATGCCGTTTAAAACGCTCACGAGATTTTTCCGTAAGGGCGCTATCGTGGAAAAATCTATATCGTCCGTAAAAAAAGCAGCCAGCCATGTCCTGTACGTGGATTCCAGGTTATCAAAGCAGGGATAAGGCTTTTTTATGAAAGGAGATGGTGGAGAGCTGGGTGGGGAGGCAGGCTCTTCAGGACTATTCATCAAAGGCGTTCCTGGTAAAGCCGTATCTACCCAAATCACTAATGGTAAAATATGCGCCGGACAAAATTTTCTGATGGTCTGTTCTGCATATTGGCGAAATTCCAGATCGCGGAAACGATGGGGTTGCGTATCCTGCTTCAGTGATGTAAGACTGTCATGTGAAAAATCACGGGTATATCCTGATGGAAAAGCAATCGTGAGAATAAATGAATAGGGGTCGTTGGGTAATGAATACTGCACCCCGGACGAGGAAACCGGAAGGCATGATGATGAGTAATCAGGAAAAACCAATGGTGTGTCACCAGGTGTAACGGGATACAGAAGATTATGTTCAATCATATAAAATCCTTCGTCCGTACCTCCGGGGTTAATCAGTTGCCCGCGTTCTCCCTTAATTTTCATGCCCAATAAATGGTATAATCTGGCTTCCAATGATGATAAACTGTATTTCAGCCACAGATTCTGTATCATTTGCTGCATTATCGGAATATCATTTTGTGCATCGGCGACCGCGGATACTGAATCATATATCTTGTTGCTTATTGCCATTGATTCACCTCCGGCTGACCAGCGTAAAGCAATTCTTTGCGATCCGTTTGGATCAGCTTCAATGGTATAGTTCACTTCAGAAGTAGCTAGCACCAGTGCAGCTTCAGCCATTTCTTCTGCAGCTGCTTTACTTTTTTCAGGGACGGATTGCCTAAAAAGGATGTGTCCGTTTCCGTCCAGTATTTGCCATAAAAAGGAAGTGCCATCTGGCGATGAATATATGTTTACCAGGTTTTTGTTTCTCCAGGCGGGATGCCCGTAGCCCTGCGCCCTGTTTTTTTCAAGATCGGGAAGCGCATAATAATAGTCTGCTTTAAATTGCAGCAGTGCACTCGATGCCTCTTGAAGTAGGATGGCCGATTCAGCAGCCGTCAAAGTGTTGGAGTCAGAATAGCTTTGCCGGTATATCAACGATGAAAATGCCTGCATATCTTCACCATGCCTGCCAAGTAAATGATCCAGCATTTGATGGCGCCTGCTTAAAAATTGATCTTTAGTTTCCACACTTGTTTTCAAAACCTTTCTGTAGGAATTATGCTCATCCTGCATAAAATCCTGCCAGGTGGAAAAACCTGACACTGGCATTAATAACTCTTGAGTTGCCGGAACATTGTAGAGGGGCAACTGGTAGAGGGTTGCAGATGCCGAGGCATTTGCAGAGAATAGGGCATTTACATGTGCTAACTGCGTAAAATAACCGGCTAAAACTTGTTCAAAAAGAAATAAATATCCCTGGAGCTGTTTTGCCTTCCCCAACCTTTCTGCCGAAGAGGAAGAAGGTAATCCAGCTTTACCCACACCATAGGTAACCGGCAAATCGTTTTGGATGGAATAATATTCACCCATCGCTAAGGCTTCACCAACGGGTATGGGTATATCAGCAGGCGCACCTGAAGCATTAACACTAGTACGATTACCAGCGGTAATTTTATTATTATATAAATCAAGCAGTTTAGTAATATTGTAGCTTACCGCTGTATTGTTACGGGTAACCGAGATGTTGCATTTCTCGAGGCTGAGCTGCGGAATGTGACGTGAGCTGTTAACCAGTTTCAGGCAATCCCTTGCACCGGTGGTGATGCTTCTGTTGTCGAGGTAAAGTGAAAGGCTTACATTGGTTACTGATACCACAGGCCTGTTTTCGTCATCGGCCTGTATTTGTATGTCAGGTCCCGTTCCCATTTTCATAATGAGGAGAACAACATCAGAAACGTAAAGGGCATTAGCAGGAAGATTGTTGCTAAATAACGAATCCGATATAAAGCCATGTGAAAGCAACGGACCATCAAAAATGGCTTCGGTCGGCATCTGACCCTGCAGATCAGAAAGGGATTTAGGAAATATACCGGGAGAAATGTATTGATAAACAGCATAAAATATGTTGGCAAGAAGACTTTCAATATCCGCCCCGGCTCCCATTTCAATGTTGCACGCAATGGCTACTCCCTGTATGCGAACCGACCGGAAAGTCGAAAAAGATTCGCAAAGATTGCGGTAATTCTTAAGATAACTTCGAATGCGATGGCTGGATTCAAACGCCATTATAACCTTTTGGTTATACTGATTTAAGAGCGATGGCTTGGATGATGGCGTAATCAGGCTATCAGCAAAAGCGGTTAATATAGCATCTTTAATTGCTGGAAATAATTCGGTTGACGAGCTAACAATTCGTACAACAATCGGCCAGGAGGCAGATTTATCATTCAACAAAAAGTTTAAAAAAGTGAAATAAGAATCCGTTCCCGTTATCGGTATCCATGGATTTAGTGGATTATTATTAAACGCCAAATTGGTGATGATTACTGTCCTCTGAAATGGAGCAGCCTCCGGGTCATCCCAGTATGGAAAAGCAATTTCTATTTCGTATTCGTCTGGAGGACTTCCAGGCAACGTTACTTTGGTTCTAAGGATGTTGGAATTCAGATCGATGTTTTCAGTTACAGGGCTGCTGATCACATTATTAACCCGCGGATTAAATTGCTGTAATACACTAAGATTGCCAGCAGGGATCCCCGGGACAACTGATACCCAAGCCCGTTTAATTATTGGATGATCGAGCAGAACTTTTTGAAAATCGACTAAAGAAACAGGGGAAGAGGGCAGAACCTGTGCAGCTGTAAAAAAATCCTGCGGCGCAGTTTGCTGTCCACTTGTTAATAAATTGGCAATGTACTTATAATCATCTTCGGCACTGTCTAAAGAATCAACAGCACCAGCTTGGAGGCCAGCCTCTGTAACCGCATAGCACAACGTTTCAAGCAATGTAATGCCGGGATCGTGCAGGTTATGATCCGTCCAGGTGGCTGAACCAATCTGTCGAATGAGTTCCATGCCTTGCTGCTGCAAAAAGTTGAAATTTTTGCTGTTTTCCTGCAGGTTGACTAAGCTAATATTTACTGGACTATCCATGCATCCCTATTTTTGATTGCTGTTAGTTTCTGATTTTGCACCGCATTGGCCTTCTGCCTGTTTCCTGATGTTGTCGAGCATGCCCACTACCTGCACATACGGTAATTGCCCTAAGGCAGTTAGTATCAAATTAACTTCATCAATAGTTAAGTCTAATTTAATAACCGGGTTGTCATGTTTCATTTTATTTCGATTTTTCTAATATTTCAACCCGGGTAGCAAGTTCTTTCATAGCATTTATAAGAATAAAAGTTAATGGGCTTACGTCAAGCCCCAAGACCTTACTTTCTTTAGCATCTTCCGTATTGAGTTTGATCTGTTGCGACATAACTAGCTCCGGCATAATCTTTTGAACATCCTGTGCTATTAAGCCAATATGTTCGTGGCCATTGTCAATAGTTCCGCCCTTACCATTAAATTTAAAAACAACAGGATCAAACGATAATAGCTTTTGCAAGCCCTCATTAAACGGACGAATGTCTTTCTTTACACGTCGATCGGAAATTGGGGCCCAAGGTCCTGCAATTGTTTTACTAACCAGACCTGTCACGACCAGATTACCTGTCACGACTACATCACCATTCACCGCTAATGTCTCTTTCCTTGCTGGATTTGCACTTTGATCGCCGGTTAGTGTTAATGCTGGAACTCCTGCTATCCCGTTAGCTTTATCTGTGCGATTGGTAATGGCGACTATATGTCCGCCCCCAAACACGGATCCAATACTAACATCGCCATCAATACCCATACTTCCGTTACTTGCAATTACAAATATATCTTTGCCATCTATAGCTAACGATAATTGTGAGCCGTTGGCTGAATTAATTGTAGTTTGACCAAGACGATCTTGAAATAAAGCATATCCTTTAGAATTCGTTGCCAAGTTGGCGTGTCCTATATACGCGCCAGGGGTGCCAAGGTTGGCAGGTGGTCCGTTATGTATAACTGTGTTTCCCAATAATATTTGCTGACCAGCTATTGAATTATCAAGAAGCGGAACTTCGAGCAGGTGAGTAGGAGCGGAAGCGAATGTACCAATGCCCACATTCCCGCCAGCATATGCCACTGCCGAAGTGCTACCTACAACAGGCGAAAAAGCACCGGAGTCACTGCTAATATTTTTAAAGTTTATGCCGTCGGATGTATATTGGATCTTAGTGCTTCCGGGATCGTAACGAAGTGTACCGGGAGCTCCTTTTTTAGGATTTCCGAGGGTAATACCGCCTGTTACTATCAGGTTTTTATTATCGGAGTCTGAAATGGATACTCCATCTTCTTTCTGATTTAGGAATGACATCCAAACACTTTCGAAATTATCGCCGGTGGGACGTTCACCGTCGGCGAAAAGCTCATTTAAGGTTGGCCTGCTAAGTTGTTTTGCCATAATAATTTTTTTTAATTACTTATTACTAAATAGGTATAAAATCCAATCCAACAATCATTTCTCCTATTCCAATAGTACTTACACCGCTGCACTCAAAGCTACCGGCCTGCAACGTAACAATACGGTGACTTATGTTAGAAGCTAAAATTGCATCAGGGCGTGTGGCTGTTGCCACGTCAACCGGAATGCCCACAACAAAATCAACTCCTATTTTGGTACCGGTATAGGTATAGCCGTTCGTACTGGCAATGGTCCCTGAAGGTTTGATACCAACAATGAAATCCACTCCTATTTTCATACAGCCGATTCCGGCTGTAAAATCCTTACCAGGAGATCGGTGATATAATTTAAAATTGATGATATAGTCAACATACGGACGGCCCTCGATAAAAGACACGATCTCTGAAGCATGGATCTTGCCTCCGAAGGTTATATCCTGCCCTTCGTCGTAAGCCCACGGGCTGAGGAAATGACGAATATCATCCTGCAATTGATTGCTGTAATAGCTTGGGTCGTATCCCGTGACAAATGAAATTTTGCAATCAACCAGTAGGGTCTCATACACTGGATTAGAAACGGAAATTTTTTTCGAGTCCAGGAACGGCGAAGGGTTATTTTCAATGACGAATTGCTTAATTTCATCAAGGTAAGCGAGGTTGCTGATTGGTTTCAAAAGATTCCCTGCATTTCCTTGCCTCATGTCAGGTATAACCACTAATTTGATGCATCCCGGGGCAAGGTTATTGAATTCATCTGTATTCGACAGGCATTTTGCTTTGAAGAGTCCCGTGAATTTCTGCAGTATAATCCTTTCATAATCCCAGCCCACTATTGTTCGGTTGCGATGCCTTAGGCGTTCGCTGGTGCGCACATAAAAATCCGACTCACTTTCTGCAGGAAGCCCGTTAAAGGAAGGATAACTTTGGGTTACTGTTTTAATTTCTGAAACTTTTGTCACCAATCGCGTGATGGTTCCCGGTTTTAATTTGGAAATAACTGCGCCGCCGCCTGCAATCCTGGTTGCAGAAGCAGCCTGCGCCACGATGGCTGAGATATCGCTTGCTCCCTCCGCATTTTGAAGAGCGGTAACTCTCAACCAGCAAAGCCCTGTGGGCATTATCGTGACTTCTAGATCAGCATCCGAAGCCACACTCACCCGGATGATTCCCGGCTTTTGAAATAATTCCGTCGTGTCAAGTTGTATATCGGACGAAGCAAAAGGTTGCCATTCATTATTTTTTAAGTAGCTCCAGGCAAGATTGTTTTTTTGTAACAAAGCGCTACCCGGCATACTACCACTTTCCATTTGAAAAAGAAGGGACATAATTTGTGGAGGTTGGACCTTGTCAATACCTATATATAAAATACCGGCTTGGTTACCCGATAATGAAGCAATAGAAACCGGTAATTCAGGAATAAGTCTTGGGGGAACATTGGCATTACATTCCACATTGCCGAAAGCGTCCAGTATAAAAAACTGATCGATACCATTCTGTATCGAAGGAATAAAAGTTTCCTTTGCTTTATAATCCAGACTGACTGATTGCAAGGTTGGGGTATAGGCCTGATTAGGTAATGTTATAGCAGGTACTGTAGCTGTATTTTTTGCCAACTTAATAGCCTTAACCGCATATATAGTTGGAAAGACTTTATGCCCAAAAGCTTCAAAAGGTGCATAAGAAGGTAAGTCTCCTACATCACCCTGTTTTGGTCCACTCAGCTGAATTGAAATAAAACCCTGTTTGACGGTGGGGGAATATTCCTCCACAGTATTTAAATACGCTTCCCGTCCGTAACCTGATTGTTGCATTTTGGACTCGAAAAACGATCCGTATGCGGGGATTATTTTTTGATTAGAAGTAGGAATACCATCAAAAAGATTTTGAATATTGGGAGTTATAATTTGAAAAGCTCCGGAAGCCAGGATATACATATTGCATTTAAACTGATCGACATTTACTTGAGTATTATCATATCCGAGATAATATGTGTGGAAGTTGGTAGGTGGATCTTTCCAATTTAATAGAACGGAAACAGATTCTAAACTTTTGCTAAATCCCTCGGTACTACCAATGTAAAAGTTGTTGCCAATGCGGGGGAATGAGGTAAAGGGTAAAATAGGCTTATTAACAGGTTGCAGGCTTTCATCATTTTGCAGCACAAGATTTTTTATTCCCTCAGCACTTACTTCAATGTCAACGCTGCTTACCACAAACTTGTCTAAAGCTTCTAATTGAAAACTATATGGTTGGTAAATACAGCGAAGCACAGGCCAGGCAGTGCTATAGCCATCTCCATGCAATTTGGCATTGTAAGCAACTACCGGGGGATCTTTTTCTGATAACGTTACTTTGAAAGTAAGTGTGATTATTGGATCAGTCGTAGTTGCCAACTTAAATTTCTCAGTAAATAGCGGCGATACCCACCCCTTATCTCCCGTAACAGACAGAGCAAAGCAGGATTGCAAATTATTTATGGATATTCCCTCCGCATTTAATTTTAGGGTGACTTTTATAGTTCGCTTGCCTTCGGCAAGCAACAACGAAGGTGAAGCAATTGCAAAACCCAGATCGGCTTCCACCATATTTCTTGATTCAGAGGCCAAGGCAAGTTGGGAAGTTCCAAATGGTCGCCAGCCACTACTATGTGAAGACTTCACTAAAGTGGCATCGTTTGCTATAAATGCTATTGCATGGCCGTTCTGCTGATCGAAATACAATGACTTCAGTGACTGAACAACCGCCCGATTTATTACCACATCATTATCTATGGAATATCTTAACGGTTGCCCTGCTGTATCTTTGCCTGCATCCAGCAGGGTGCCTTGCTTAATAGGGTAGACTGAAGCTGATTTGTTTAGTTCAAACGTTACATGAACCTGGTCAGGCCTGGCAATCCTGGGAGCTAGCTGTAAAACCTTTTTATAGTAATAGTTTAGGTGTTTACTTACCAACTGATTCATATCCTGCTGTGCAATGGCGTATATATGCAGGAACGCCATTAACAATGCCAGGTGTGGCGGCCAGTCGTTTCTGGAAGCAAGGAGTTGGTTTATCTCAACCTCACTCATAATTGTTCCATCCGCAGAGGTGAGAAAGTTAAAGAATCCTGACCAGTCCCCTGCAGGAGTATTTGTTAGATCATAAAAGCTGATTTGCTTAGACAAGTGGAAGAGAAAATTGAGAAGATCGCTTTTTGTTCGGCCATCGAGCTGCACATAATTTGGATCCAATGCAGGCAATTTCCGTTGCAGTTGGTTCACACCATTCGTGCTGAGTAAATATTGATATATGTTATCCAGGTTGACCATTATCAGAATTCAGAAAGATAAAAAGGAAAAACAAGATTGCCACGGGTATTGGTAGTTCGCACCACATAATCCAAAGACAAAAGTATGAGGCCACCGAGTTCATCCTGGGTTAATGCCAACTTTACTATGTCAATCCGCGGCTCAAAGTATAAAATGGCCACTTCAATTCTATTTTTCATTTCTGTTTTTAAGGTAGTATCCAGCGTTTCAAATAACATATCATCCACATTACATCCATATTTAGGCTGCATCACCCGCTCACCCAACCGGGTAGAAAGCAATATTTGCAGGCTGCTTTGAATATCTTCTTCGCCATTGAGCATAGTTACCTGCCCACTGAATTGATCAAAAGTGGGCGGAAAGCTCCAGCCTCTTCCCAGAAATGAATTATTATCAGTCATATCAACCGATTAAAACAGTGAAACATCCTAAAATAATCGTTCCCCCATGAGCAGTAGAATCGCCCATCCTCGCGGCAAACTTCCCGCCTATTTGTACTGTAGTTGAACCCATTATTATAGAATCGGGAGGTCCTACACAAACGGCCATATCGCCCACGCAGGCCGCAGGCATCCCCCCAATTAAAACGGTGGGACATCCCGGGGGTATAATAGGGCCACCCACATGCGGTACAGGTCCGCTTGTCATGGGGCAAACATGCATGTCTGATATTCTTGCTGCAAAAGGCATTTTATTTAATTTATTTGTACAAGTGATCCTTTTAGTTTTGCTATAGCACTGCTGGTAAGCTCTATACCCGCAGTTCCCTCAGCCTTAAACATGGCCTGAGCAGTATGCTTAATGTCCTTTCCTTTCACTTCAATGTCATCTGTGGTTTTAAGGGTAATCTTTTTTTTGCTTTCAATCGTAATACCATCAGAATTTAATGTGATTTTATTGCCATTCTCATCTTCAAATTTTATAACTCCCGCATCTTCATCCATTAAAATACTTTTACCTGCAGGGGTTTCAAATTTTATTGATTTTTTGTCATCGTTAAAAGTCATTTTCATTTCGCTCCGGGAGACATATCCTTTTTCATTATTTTCATCTGTTGCCTTAAGAGGTGATGGCTTGCTGCTGCTATTTAAGCCGCCAAGAACAATGGGATCCCGCGGATCATTATTCAGAAACCCCACCACGACCTCATCTCCTATTTCAGGCCTGAAGAAACTACCCCTTTTTTTTCCGGCATCAAGGCAGGCAATTCTTGCCCATATTCCTTGTTCTGTATTGCTGATAACAGGTACTTTAACTAATATTCTATCTTCACTGTCCGGATCTTCCTTCAGTTGTGATACTATTCCTATCTGTAAACCCTGTATGGCAGGCAAAATTCCCGTGGCGGGTAACTGGCTCACAGGATATATCTGTGTAAACCATTCCGGTGAAAGGCCAAACTGTGCATCTGTTTTCCAGGTTCCCTGGCTTATTTCATGTCGTATGCCCGATACATATACTTTCCCGTTCATCCGGTCCCCTAATCCTTCCAATTGTATTATGTCGCCAACCTTTACTTCTGCGGAACCCATAAAACCAACCCTGCCCCTGGTTTTTGCGAATTGATTTTTTAAAAATTGAGCATCTGCCCAGGCCTGCAATTCCTCCTGCTCCAACATGCCGGTATGTGTTAAACTTAAATGGTCCAGCCCAATTACAGCTGACAGATAAGCCGGGGTAAGGTTTCCGTTTCCGTTTATAGCAGGGTCTTCTGCGTCCACCTCCAGAATATCCTGTGTAGAAGGATCCCAGGCATATGCTTTCACTGCCTGGTACTGATCCCTGGCATCTATAGTGGCATCAAAATCAAGAATTGAATCCCCGTAAGTCAGTGTTTTAATGGCGTCACCATCCAGGGAGGGGGCTTTAACGATTATCTTCCCATCATCCACTATACAAACTTTTCCATTTGCTTCAACCCTGGTAAGAATAAAATCCCAATCTGTTGCGTTAAACTGTACGAGGTCTTTGTGCTCCAGGGTCGTTGCCTGAATTTCCTTATCCAGACCATAAGTAGTAATAACTTCTTCTATTGCTTCACTATCTTTTTTACCGGCATAGTATTTACTTTTCGGTCCAATAGTAAGTTTCACAGATTTATCTTTACATTCCAGTATTAACATAGACGCCCCGTTATTACGGATCTTAATTCCATGCTTTATTATCACTCCTTTAAAAATTGTTGATTCTTTTTTTATATTTCCCGACAATATCTCAATTTCCTTCCCCGGGATAAACAAGCCCTGGTTACTTGCTTCGAAATCTCTTTTGGAAGCACTGCCATCCTGTATAACTATGTTAGCCAATGGAATTTTATTGATCTCTTTGACAATTATTATAGAATAAACACCGTACACTTTTGAAATGGCCTCGTCTCCAATTTTAATGGTGAAGGTTACAAGCCCGCTGGTTGATGTGTCAGATGGTAGAGTTGTACTAAGAGCCATTATTTACTTTTATTAACAGGAGGAAAAAAGATTTTATCCCCTGGTTTAAGATTTCTGAAATTGGTTAATTTATTAATTCTTGCTACCTCCAGGTAGTACGACGAATCCCCATAAATCTCATACGCCATCAATGGTAATGTATCCCCTTCCTTAATTGTACGGATATGCGTAAGATCCGGAGACTGGTTATTCATCAACATTTGTTTCAATCTATCGTCGATCGTTCCTACAAACATAGCTGTAGCCACAACCCTAATGGGAGTGCCATCAGGCTGGAACAACTTATAATTAAATTGTAAAGTGGAAAGTCGTCCTTTGAAAAATAATGAACCCCACACTAACTGTAGCTGCCTGGGCTCGTGAATTTTCCCATCATATTTAAGCACTACTTCTTTAAACAATTCAAGTTCTTTAATTATATCGTATTTTTTTTCACCCGATACAATGCTATTAATTGCGCCTGCAATTGCTCCAACAACGGGAATTCCACCAAGACCTCCCGGTATGTCAGTCAATGGTTTAGGAATAACTCCTGTACTATCAAAGAGAAAATCAAACTGAAGATTACCCGGGTTGGTGTGGGAATATTGCTGATCCTTTCCATCATTTCCCGGAGGCGGGCATGTGGGGCTGTATACTATCTGATGTTTAACTGAATAGGTCTCAGGATTTA
>JBBPYM010000369.1:0-9808 GCA_038199905.1 Chitinophagales bacterium
TTATCAGCGCCGCCGGCCACCGCATTTCAATTCAAGCTATCCGGGTGTCAATGTCGGGATAGTCAGCCAGCTTTTCACTACCCAGGATCAATACATTTGTATCAATCCTTAATTGAACATTTGCTTTTAAAAAATAACGCCCATTACGTAGGCACCTTCTTTGAACGTCACGATCCCACCCCCACTTTTGCGCAGGCATCAATGGTTTGCTGAATGCTTTTTGTATTAGAGGTAGTGCCGTCACCTTTGGCGCCGTATTTATTTACGCTGAACTCCTTAGTAGCTGAAGAAAAGTTTTTTGAGCCGGTGGCGCTTACCCATTCCAGTTGTTGAGCATGGATAAATTTGAACGACATCAGCAGCACGACGAAAAACTTCAGTTTGATATTTTTCCTTCGTGTTAGTTTTTGAGCATTTGTTGCAGCATCAGCTATTAATAAATTCAATTATTTTACCTCCTGAAGCACCACATGTTTTATATTGCGCCTGTCGTAAGTGTATGTGATGTGTACCAGCCCGTCCTTTGTTTGTATCACTGCCGGATAACTGAACTCTTCCTTTGTACCGTTTTCAAGTGTGATGATGTCCTTCCATTGATTTCCATCCTGCGAAACGGCAGCATGTAATTTGGCCCTGCCATTAAACCAATCCTTACCCGGAACATCCGGATTATACACAATCAGTTGTTCGCCGGTTTTTAAAGTTACCGCATCGGTGCCGGAATTAGGATTCAGCAGACCGGTTTTTGATAGTTTGCCCCAGCTTTTTCCATTATCATCAGACCAGCATTGAACAACAGCGCCCTGTTTGCTCCTGCACAGCAGCTGCAGTCGGCCGTTGCCATAACTTAGAATACTGGGTTGTATCACATCAAAACCCACTGTATCGATAAATATCTTTGTCCACGTTTTACCATTGTCTTTCGAGGTTTCCAGATGCACAGACCATTTTTTTTGCGTTTCTGTACTTGATGGCGCCAGTATGGTGCCGTCTGTTAATTGGTAGGGCTTATTTTTGATGGGACCTAAAATACCATCCGGTAATTTCACGGGCGCTGACCATGTTTTGCCATCGTTTTCAGAACTGAGCATCATACCCCACCAACGCTGTGGCGAAGGACCAACTTTGTAAAACAGCAACAGTTTGCCATTATTTAATTTAAACAGCACCGGGTTCCAACATGGATAACGTAAGGAATCGTTTATGATGCCGGTGGCTATTTTGAACGGTTTGGTCCAGGTGCCATTGCTGCCGATGGCGTTCCAAATACAAACATCTTTTGCGCTTTCACTGGTGCCACCAAACCATGCTGCCATCAGGTTGCCATTAGCAAGCTCCACAATCGTAGATGCATGGCATTGTTCAAAAGGTGGATTGTTAAATAGCAGCTCCTGCTTAATTACTTTCCATTGCTGGGCGAGTGAGACGTTTAAAAGGGTTGATAAAAACAAGAAGGCTGTAGCAAGCTTTTTCATGATAACTTTATTTAAGGAAGACCTTGCGCTAATATAATTATAAATGTGAGTTTTCTAACCGCAATGTTCGCAAAGAGGAAGCGCAGAGCGCTAAGAAATCCCTCTGTGATCCTTTGCGCTTCCTCTTTGCGAACTTTGCGGTTAGAAAACACCTATCACTTAAACAGCAGCTCTTTCATAATTATATAAATGCCCATCACCAGTATAAACCACCCGAAACCCTGCCTTAGCCGGGCGCCATCTACCTTGTGACCCATATAGCCACCAATATAAATACCGGCTATAGCAATGGCGGTAATTTTTAATACTAATGGCCAGTCAATAACATGTCTTCCCAGATCGCCAAGAAAGCCGATCAGGGAATTTAGGGCAATAATCAATAGCGAAGTACCAACGGCCTTCTTCATCGGCAATTGCATAAGAATAACCAGTGCCGGTATCAATAAAAAACCTCCGCCTGCACCCAGGAAGCCAGTCACCAAACCAATGAGAATTCCATAGATCACCAATACCCACTGCTTTTCTTTCGCCTTGGTTTCCTTTACAATCCTCCTGCTCCTGATCATCGACAAAGAAGCCGCCAACATGAGAATGGCAAACACCACCATTACAAACAACGCATGTGTTACCTGGAAAGAACCAATGGTAAAAAAAACATCCGGTAATAATGGCACGATCAATCTCCGAGTAATAAAAACGGTTGTTATAGACGATGACCCAAAAAGCAGGACCGTCTTAAAATCAATTTGGCTATTGCGATAACTGTTAACTGCGCCTGCAAGGCTTGTCAGGCCAACAATAAAAAGTGAATAAGAAATAGAGATAGTGGGTGAAACTGAGAACAGGTATACTAACACCGGTATCGTTAAAATAGACCCGCCGCCACCGATCATACCCAACGAAACACCAATTAACAGCGATGCGATGTAACCGACAATTTCCATTAATGCAAAGATAGCACTGGTACAAACAACCAGTGTAAAAATGTAATGAAGCCGGTAGTTTCCTTTATTTCATAATTTTAATCCATAAATTTAAGAGCTGCTTTTCTAGTTTGCGATAATCCAAAATCATGAAACACCTACTACCATTATTTATCGCGTTAGCGCTTCTCGCCTGCAACAATAAAAACACACAAAACAATACAACAGTGAATAATGAAAAATTAGTTAAACAGTATTTTGAACACTTCAATAATCATGACTGGACTAAGATTGCGAATATGTATTCAGAAAACCCTGAGTTTGAAGACCCTTCATTGGGACCAGGCATTGTTAACCAATCCAGGAGACAGATTATTGACAAATATGTTGAGCTGAACAAACTCTTTCCTGATATCAAAGATAATGTTATCCAGATCTACCCGTCAGGAGAAAAGCATATTGTTGTTGAATTTGTATCCACAGGAAAGGCACCTGACGGTTCAAAGCTGGAGTTACCCATTTGTACGATTTTTACAATTGAAGATGGATTGATAACCAAAGACTTTACCTATTTTGACAATTTAGAGGAGCAGAAAAATGAAACAGGTGTCAAAAATTGAGAGATATAATTTCTTTTCTTCGTTCCGGCAGTACCCACCTGCCGTTCCGCTGGAACGGGTTAGCTGTTTTGGTTTTTTTCTACCCACCTTCTGGGGCTGACTAAAAAGGCACCATGACCGAATTTATCAACTCGGGGCCAACCTGTGAGGCTTTCTCAAAGCCTCACGGGTTGACCCCGAGTTGTTGGGCTCTATAATGCGAAATATTTAGATTAGATACTTTTTAGTCAGCCCCGGGATGGCTATTTGGTTTTTTAGCAATACCCCCCAATCCGAATAGCGAGGCTAAAAACGTTGTACGTACCCGCCCCTTTCTTCGTTCCGGCAGGAACGGCAGGTGGGTAGAAAAAAAATAAAGAGCTTTGGGGGTGACTAAAAAGGTTATTAAGTAATCGGACTGGTTGTGTCGTTTCCCAGCCTTTTCAAATAGTAATTGCACGAACTTAACGAGCAACCTATGAGATCTTCTCAACATCTCACAATCGGGAAAAGATAATAATCGTTTGCCATGAAACTCAGGCTGGTAGCATCTCCAATCCTTGGAGGAAATATAATGCTATCCTCTTGACTTTTCTGCCACCTTTTTAGTCAACCCCAAAAGAACGTAGCAAGGCTATTTAAATTTATTTTCACTGACGGTTTTAGTGGCATTTTGTTTCAGGTAGTCTGCAAATTCCTGGCTAAGCTCCGCCGGCTTGAACGTAAGTTTAACCGGCGACTCGTTGAATAAAAATTCATACCAGACTAACCCACCTAAATAACATCCGGCGGCATTGGCATGATGACCGTCATAGCCCAATTTCTTTGACTGGTTCCATTGATAACCAACATGTAGAGAGTTGGTTTGAACAGGCAATTGAGGATATTGTGGATCATCATAATTGAAAGAATCTTCTTTCTTGTAAATCCAGGGGGCTTCAGAATTTGCTTTGTAGAATGCATCGCCGGTTGGTATTACGCCGATTCCGAGTTCTTTGGCGATGGTATGATAGGCGCTTTTCAGGTTTGTATACATTTGTTGCTGCGAGGTGGCTACTACCTTTGGCGTTACGATCCCGAACGTGTCATCATCTGAACGGTATGCCCAGGTCTGGTGGATAACTACCCGCGCAGTTGGTTGCACGGATTTTATAAAATCGTAAAGATTTTTTGCATAGGGACGGTAGCTGTCTACGTTTCCTGAAATGAAGGAATATTGTTGAATGGTTACCATATCCCATTTCCCTTGAGACAGCAATGTCAGTAGCGACTTGCCATTGTACGGTTTCCCCTTTGGGTCATTGGTATCACGTTTCGCCGCTTCTACAGCGTCCCAGTGACGCTTCATCGAGGCACCACCAAGTTCAGCCCGCCCGATTACCAGTTTATGACCACCTTCCGTTGCCAGCTGAGGCAGGTATCTGGTGGCGTTTTGAGAAAAGCTGTTGCCGATTACAAACAACCGGATAGAATCGGTTGACTTACTAACTTTCTCTCCAGAACCTGATTGTTGCGCGCTAAGGCTACCAGAAAAAACCAATACAAGAAACAACGAGAGTATGCTTTTTAATTTAATCATATTGTAAATGTAAAACTGTGCAACAGGAAAACAAGTAATAGACAAATAATCCTGCTCTTAAACCATTTCCGTAATCGTAAATCAATTTACGTTCAGGCTGGTGGATGTTAAGGGATGATTTAAAAAGCATTTGAATATTTAAACGCAAAGAGGAAGCGCAGGAGAGCCGCAAAGATGAAACTTTGTGTTCCTTTGCGGCTCCTCTTTGCGCACTTTGCGAAAAAAGAACTCTACGCATTTCTGATTCTGCCCACAGTTTACCTGGGAGATATGAAATGAATGGTGCATCACAAAATAAATAGAGAGTTAAAACCATTTGATTCAACGCAGAAGCCTGCATGACTTAAATTGTCGGTGGTCCTTCAAAAGCCGCCTAAGTTGTAATATTTAATTGAAGTTTCAAAACAGGCTTGTAATTTTGAGGAATATGCATACCAGGGTATTATTTTTTATATTGCTGTTTATCGTAACGGGGTTCCAGCTTATTCAAAGTTGTGAGCAGCCCTCCAAGAAGCCAAATTCCCGCGCAACTGAACCGGAAGACCTGGGAGAAATTGCCGCGCTTCCGTTAACTTATAAAGATCCTGCTAATAATCCCTCTACCCCTGAAAAGATCGAACTGGGTCGGTTGCTTTTTTATGATCCTATCCTTTCCGGTACAAAAGATGTGTCATGCGCCTCCTGCCATCACCCTGAATTTGGTTACGCAGAAAGTTTACAGGTATCCATCGGCGTAAATGGAAAAGGCCTGGGTGAGAAAAGAATTTTTTCAATGCCTAACGATATTCCTTTCACCAAACGAAATTCGCAAACACTACTTAATACAGCTTTCAATGGTATTGATATAAACGGTGATTATATACCAGAGGAAGCCCCCATGTTTTGGGATCTGCGATCAAAAGGCCTTGAAGCACAGGCAATGATCCCCATCAAACAACTGGAGGAAATGCGCGGCCGTGAAACGGAAGATTCTGTTCAAGTTAGAACAATAGTAAAGCGTTTAAGAGACATACCGGAGTATCGCCGTTTATTTACAGTGGCATTCAATGGACCAGATGCTGTGAGCGATACAAACCTTGGCAAAGCACTGGCTAGTTTTCAAAGATCCTTGTTGGCAAACAATTCGCGGTTCGATCAATACATGCGCGGTGACAAAAAAGCGCTCACCAACTCGGAAGTAGAAGGCATGAATTTATTTATCCAATCGGGTTGTGCACGTTGCCATAATGGACCGATGCTTTCAGATTTTAAACCGCACGTGTTGGGTGTCAGAGACAGTGAAAATATTGGTGGTATAGATTCGGGATTAAATAACAGTTTTGCTTTTCGCACCCCTTCCCTGCGCAACCTGCGTTTTACCTTTCCTTATATGCATAGCGGCAAAATAAAAACGCTGGATGATGTGCTCACCTTTTATGATGATATTAACGGGAATGAACTGGCAAACATTCATGTGAACAAAGAACAACTGGATCCACTAGCCAGGAAGTTAAAATTAGAGTTTAAGAATATCCCGCGCATTGTAGAATTTCTGAACTCGCTTAATGACAACAAGTATGATAGGGTAATACCAACAGCCGTGCCGAGTGGTTTGGCTGTAGGAGGCAATATTAATTGATATCAATACTGTCCGGTAGATTTTTAGAATAGGGATTACTGATCGCGATTATGTTAGTATCGTTCCTTTTAAACTAATCTTTTATCTAGACTTTTTCAGTATTTGAATAACGTGCGGGCCGGTATTTTATCCGTTTCAGTGCTACACCTTTCCGGATGAAAATAAGCTCGGTGTCGGAGATCATCAGCAAGCCCAATTCGTTATCTTAGGCAGGTACTTCAAAGGTGCCTTTTCAAGCCGCTTATAGAAAAGGGCAAAGCCATAGCCTTCAGGGCAGGCTGTAATCTTTGTTTTTGGATGGTTCAGTTTTTTTTGACTTTGTCCGGTCGCGGTGTTCGACCTCCCGGTAGTGTTTAAATTCACTAACATCGCTGGTGGTTAATTAATTGCGAAGGATTTTACTGACTTTATCATATATCTTAATAGAAAACTTTCTTCTTAAATATATTTTTAGGACTGGATGCTGCTTAAAATTGCTGTTATTTCCTGTGAGTAATTAGTTTCAGCTTCTTTGACTTTCGTACCTTTTCGTTCTTCGATCATTTTTCAGTGTTAATCTTGCATTTTGCTATCAGCTACCAGCAGAACTCTTTCTACCTTCCTGTGACTATAAAGATTGAAAGCAAACCTGCCTCATACAAGGAATTTCGAAAATTTCAGCCCGGAAAGCGTGTTTGTTTCAACTCCTTTTTGTTGAACCAGTACCTTCATTTTATTTCCCATGCCCGCCAGCAGATGGTGCAATTGCCAAATAGTTCCGGGATTTGCCAAATTGTGCGGGGCACCTGCCTCTTTCCGTCTTAAGCAATCAACCAGGCCAACACCATGTAAAAAATGATCCTGGGAGGTGAATCCGCAACAAGTCAGACCATATTTTTCGCCCCAATAACGCAAAGCGGAGAAATTTACGTGTGTCGTAATATCCTGTTCTCCAACATTTATATATGGGTTATCATTGATCTTGTGTTTATGATAACATAACAGGGTACCCGAACTTCTTTTGGCAGCATATAAATCTGCCGACGGATGACCATAGTCTATTGTAAGTACAAACCCTTTTCCTAATGCATCCGCTACTTCCTTTATCCATTCTGTTGCCTGAAGGTTTATCTCTGTACGGAAGCCTTTTGGCAGCGATATTTTGAGCTGTTGCAGGTAATTCTTTAATTTTTCTGAGGCCGGTTTTAGTACTTCTGAAAAGCCGTCATTGTAGTCTACAAATACTTCCATCAACTCATCGCACATAACCACTACGTGAACGGAAAAATTATCCACTAGTTCATTTGACAAAACGCATCCGTCGACTTTATCAATCTCTCCTAGAGACTTAAACCAACTTACTTTTTCAGATAAAATAGTCTGGCCTTTTTTCCGCTGTGATGCACTTTTCTCCACAATAAAATAATCGAGATGCTCATATAACTCGATGTTACTTTTAAGGTGTTGAAGAATATCAAAGCTAAGGATACCGCTTCCTACCCCGCATTCCACCACTGTAAACGGTTTTTTATCCAGCAGGTGCCACATTTCTTCGAGCTGCCTTGCTATCAATTCTCCAAATACCGGAGTCACGTAAGGGCTCGTGTAGTAATCGCCCTGTTTGCCAATCTTGTCTTTATCAGAAGTATAGTATCCCGCCTGGGGACAATAAAGAGCCATTTCCATGAAATCACGGAATGAAATGGGACCCTCCTGTTTTATCTTTTGTATGATCAGTTCAGAACACGCCATTATATTAAATATTCAGAATTGAGTTGATAGTAGTAGACAGCCAATACTCCGAGGTAGCTTTTGGAACAAAAAAAATCGCCGGAGCTGTTCCCTTAAGTAAATTCTTAAAATAACAATGCCGCAGATAGCGTGCAGTGTCTACTCCTGCAATCTTTGATGCGAAGCATCCCTGACAGAAAGTTTGACCGGACTCTAACATCGCTAAAATATGTAGATTTTCTTCCATATGTGTTCCCGCGACGGCAGGTTTCCGGCAAGTTCTGGCATTTGGTACGCTTTAGAAAGATCGCTCCCTATTTAAATTTTATCAAAAGCCAAGATCTAGTGAATGTAATGGATTGTTTGAGGAACTTTATTCATAAGCGATACATATGCTGTAGAAAAATTTAATCTATTTGTGACTGATGATGTATCTGGGTCCATGATCTGCGGTGAAGTTTGTTTAAGATTATACACATGTTCATGTTTTGTTGAGCTCAACATCATCGGACTAGATGTTTTCAGGTACTATCCCTATGTATAAATTAAATTTATTATAGCAATCCGGGATTGTAAGGAACAATTATTTAAAGGCATACTCGTCGGGCTCAATTTCTCACTACAATAAAAATCATGCAAATATTAAAAGACAAGTTACCAAAATTTTTTGTCACGGCCGTCTTATGCACGTCAGCATATGCAGGTTTGATCGCAGAAAACAATTGGTCTTCCAGATTTACTAAAAGATCGGTCTATACCCTTTTAGATACGGATCCCGCAAATCCAGAATAACTTGAATTCAATTTGGGATAGTTCAGTGTAAACAATAATTTTAATATCATTTATAAGCCCACTAATATTCAGCTATGTTTGACATTTGCACTATAGGTCACCTTTCGCTTGACAAGGTAGTTACAGCCCAGTCCACTAAATATTTGCCTGGGGGAACCTCATTTTACTTCTCTAAGGTGCTTATGCATTCTGACTTGAAATACAGGCTTATAACAGCCCTGGCGGAGCAGGATTACCAACCAATACATGATTTACGGGCTGCGGGGGTGGATGTACAAGTGTTACCAAGCAGCAAAACTGTTTTTTTTGAAAATGTTTATAGCTCCACCCAAAATAGCCGTAAACAGTTTGTATCCCAAAAAGCATCTCCTTTCAGGATGAGCCAGATTCCGGTAACAGATGCAAAAATATTTCACCTGGGCCCCTTACTCAATGATGATATTCCGGTTGATATGATCAAACATCTGTCAACAACAGGTTTAGTTTCGTTGGATATACAAGGATATTTACGGCATGTCTCAGACAAAAGAGTCGTACACCTGGATTGGGTCGACAAAAAGAGTGCTTTACCACACGTGTCCATATTGAAAGCGAATGAATTTGAAATGAAAATTGCTACCGGGAAAACAAATGTCCGCGATGGTGCGAGATACCTGGCAGACCTGGGTGTTCAGGAAGTAATTATTACACTTGGCAGTAAAGGATCAATAATTTACAAAAATGGTATATTTTATAAAATAAGGGCGTTTAAACCAGCTGCGGTGGTAGATGCAACAGGTTGTGGTGACACTTATATGGCTGGTTATCTGTGGCAATATTGCAAAGGCGCCGACGTTCAGGAGGCCGGTGAATTCGGGGCTGCTTTGGCAACAGTAAACATTGGCACATTCGGCCCAATGGAAGGGCCTTCCACCCGGGTGCTGGAGTCAGTGGAAAAATCCTTTTCTTTGCCTAAATAGTAGTAGGTTCTCCCTTTATGTTTGGATTAATCAGGTAAATCCTTTCGGTTCCCCGGTGATTTTGGCCGCAGGCTTTGCACGTTGCAGGTAATTATGTGAAAATTATTAACTTTTTAATTGCTAAATCTCTAACGATGGAAACGATACATGAAA
>JBBPYM010000370.1:0-19236 GCA_038199905.1 Chitinophagales bacterium
AAGTGGAAAGATCACCCATAAAGCTGATCAGCACTGCTATAGAAACTGCGATAAAGACAAGTAGGATTATGTGCGACTTTTTCATATTTCAATATTCATGACAAAGCTAATCCAAAACAACCACAATACATTCGTTCGTTGTTATTGACTTAAGATTTGACAGCAAAAAGTGTTAATTATCAGGGTCAATAAAACTCTTTTTCATTGCTAACGTTAAAATAGATTCGGCTGCTAATAGCGTGTAACATTTTAGAGTACCTTACATCGCTATTTTTAAAATTGCTGTTTCAGGTTTCAATGAAACAGCAGCTTGTGATTATACTTTTAAGATCGCAAGATCGTTTCATGTTCAAAGCATTCACACAATGATTGATCTTTCTTTATTCGATTATAATTGTGCCGGTAACCCAAATAATAACATCTTTGGACTTCCCTTTTCAGAAGAAGATGCCCGGCTCGTAATTTTAACTGTACCCTGGGAAGTTACAGTAAGTTGTACTGGCGGCACGGCCCGCGCTCATGAACACATCTTTAAAGCGTCCTTGCAGGTAGACTTGTTTGACCTGGACAATAAAGAAGGCTGGAAACAGGGATTCTATATGCGGCCTGCTGATAAAAAGGTGCTGCTGAAAAGCGATTATCTTAGAAAAGAAGCCGAATTGTATATCGACTATATCTCCAAGGGATCAAAAGTGGTTAAGAACACTTTCATGTCAAAGTCACTCAAAGAAATCAATGAAGGCAGCATTTTCATGAACAACTGGGTGTACGAGCAGGCCAAAGAGCTGCTTGATAGAGGCAAATTAGTGGGGTTATTAGGCGGAGATCACAGCACGCCGCTTGGTTTCTTCAAGGCACTGTCTGAAAAACATGGAGAGTTTGGAATTTTGCAAATAGATGCCCACTGCGACCTTCGCAACACCTACGAAAATTTCAACCATTCACATGCAAGTATAATGTACAATGCGCTGGACCAGATACCTCAACTGATAAAGCTGGTGCAGGTTGGCGTCCGCGACTTTGGAGATGACGAATGGGGCTTTATTTGTAACAGCAATTACAAAGTGATCACCTATTTTGACAAAGAAATAAAAGAACGGCAGTTCGAAGGACAGACCTGGAAACTGATTACTGATGAAATAGTGGATCACCTGCCGGAAAAAGTACACCTTAGTTTTGATATTGACGGCCTTGATCCTAAATTATGTCCTAATACAGGCACTCCTGTTCTTGGTGGCCTGGAAGCCGAACAGGTTTTTTACCTGGTGAAAACCATTTTGAAAAGCGGTCGCAAACTTATCGGTTTCGACCTGTGCGAAGTGGGTGTTGGCGAAAACAACTGGGACTCCAATGTCGGTGCCCGTGTTTTATGGCGCCTGTGCAATTTCCTGGTGCAAAGCAACAATTAAAGTTTTTAATCATACTATTACACCACGAAACTTTAAATGGCACTTCGATTGTTATGGTGTACGACTACCTGGTTACTATCAAAAATGATAAGGGAAAACATGTTAATACCATCAGCCTGTTGATTTGTTTTGTTTCAGCGGTCTTTTTTCTCAACCAGCAAATCAAAACGGGTAGCAGGTCTTTGATACTGCTGATTCCATTTTGCCTGATTATTATTGGGCTGGTATGGAACTGGTATATTTTTGTTAAGAAAAAAAAGCCTGTAGCCTACAGGCGCTTATTACTTGTTGCAGGAGCTACGTGGTTTATAATGCCATTCTTGCAATGGGTTGGAGTGCCCATCATACTGCTTTCGTTATTGGAAAAACATGCCAGGTCGCCACTTGAAATTGGCATAACAAAAGACAGGATCGTAATTAACAGTTTGTATAGACGCAAGTTTACATGGAACGAGCTTAACAACGTGATGTTAAAAGACGGTATGTTAACCCTCGATTTTAAAAACAACCGCCTTTTCCAGAAAGAGTTAGCGGAAGAAACTACACCTGAGATAGAAAATGAACTTAATGAATATTGCAACAGGAATTTGCGCGATTTAACCTCTTGAATACGCTTCTTTCTGAGATTTATTTTAAAAATGATGATCGTTTCATTGCAGAACACGAAAGCCCACAAATTTATATAGGCTAACCCAATCAAATGACCGAATTTTGCACGCATTAAGTCAAAATAACCTGGAAGCACACCTGCAGGCACCTAATATGTTACAATTAAACCATTCACCATACCTTCTTTATTCAGACGGAGAAGGTGAGATTTTTGAAGATACCAGCTTATACGCCACCGGTAGAAGCGGCTGGGATGCTATGCAGGTACCTGATGAAGACTGGATTGAGATTCCGGAGGGTGGACAATTATACGAACTACCCGGCCGCAGGGGCATTGGTATCGATGTCAAAACCGGCAATATGCGGCTGTGTACCAAAGGATGGGCAGTTGCGGCTTTTATACCACCGGCATACACTGGCCTTTTCCTGGCCGCCTATGAAACGACGCCTGAAGCACCTACCCTTCCATTGTTTTGTTATACCGCGGTGGGCTGGTATAGACAAAGATTCTGTGTTCCTGCCGTTCGTATTGAGAAGGACATTAGGCAGGAAACCGCCGGCTTTGACAAGCAAATGATCAAGATGGGTGTTGAAACCATGCTAAAAGCATATCCACATAACCGGCTTGTTCAACATTTAGCAAATAATTGCGCACTGACTTACCATTGCCCGGCTGCCAGGAATCTTTTTATCGGGAGATGGGAATGCCCGGTGCCGTCCTCACCAGCATGTAATGCTAACTGCATTGGCTGCATCTCATTTCAACCAGAGGATGAAACAATTGTATCTACACAGGATCGGTTACGTTTCAAACCTACCGCAGAAGAAATTACCGAATTTGCTGTTCCACATCTTGAATCAGCGCCATTCCCGATTGTAAGTTTTGGACAAGGCTGTGAGGGTGAGCCCCTGTTGATGTGGGAAACAATCCGGGACTCTATCCTGGCGATCAGAAGACATACGCCGAAGGGAAGCATCAATATTAATACCAACGGATCAAAACCGCAAGCTGTTAAAGCATTATGCGAAGCCGGCCTCAATAGCATAAGGGTGAGCACCAACTCTGCACGAAAACATATTTATGAGCCTTATTATCGACCAAACAACTATGTGTTCGACGATATTGTAGAAAGCCTGAAAATTGTTCGTAGCTATGGTGGGTGGACGTCTATAAATTATTTCGTTTTCCCGGGTATGACAGACAGCGTGGAAGAGTACGAAGCATTAAGACAGTTGATTGCTACCACTGGTCTTAACATGATCCAGTGGAGAAACTTTAATATAGATCCTGACTGGTACATGGGTAAGATTGGCGTAACTGAAACTGGTGAATGCCTTGGCCTGAAGCAATTACAGGAGTTGATCAGTGAAGAGTTTCCACAAGTGAAGTTTGGTTATTTCAATCCGCCGATGGAGAGAATAAAAGGAAACTATGAAATGGATTTTGCTCATTAGATAGTAGCTTACACGCGGAAGTTTTTAGTTATATATCGGGCATTACTTACATTTTAACTTAAATGCAGGATACAGGCAAAAAGAACTTATACATTGGCGTTAGTTTGGCAGTTGTCGCCGCGGTCTTATGGTCTGGGAATTTCGTTATCGCGCGGGGCTTTTCAACCAAGATTCCGCCTTTTACGATTAATTTTTTTCGATGGTCCTCTGCCGCCACGTTACTCTTTCCGTTTATTATTAAACCCCTATGGGCGGAAAAAGGGATCATTTATAAAAACTGGAAATACTTTTTTGCAGTGTCTGTCTCATGCATTCTGCTTTTCAACAGTTTCATTTATATCGCGGGTCATCATACCTCGGCCATAAATATGGCACTTATTGGAACCACCACCACCCCGATCATCACCATTGTGCTTGCTGTAATTTTCTTTAAAGAAAAGTTAAAACCATTAAGAATTTTCGGACTGATTATATGCATCGCCGGTATCTTAACGCTATTGTCCAACGGAAGCGTTTCGGTACTGATGGCTTTCAGGTTCTCACAAGGGGACTGGTGGGTCCTTGTAGGCGCCTTCTTTTTCGCTGTCTACACCCTGCTCGTGAAAAAGAAACCAGCCGGCATTTCTTCATTGGTCTTTTTATTTGTTTTCTTTTTCCTTGGGGCGGCCATGTTGTTGCCTTTTTATTTGTGGGAGCATTCTTATAGCGAGCCGATTTCCTGGAACGGGCAATTGGTAAGTATTGTAGCTTACCTGGGCATTGGCACTTCATTGATTTCCTATCTCTGCTGGAACGCAGCCATCTTGCGCATCGGCCCTTCACGCACCGCATTGTTCGGTAACCTAATACCTATTTTTAGCAGTTTCGAAGCTGTGATGTGGCTGGGTGAAAAAATAGAATACATTCATTTAATCAGCGGAGTACTTGTAATAACTGGTTTGGTGGTCGCTAATATGAGAAAGTCAAATGCCTTTTAACGACTTCGCTTAATATAACCTGCATGAAAAAAGTTGTTATCATTGGGGCAAGCTCCGGTATCGGCAGGGAGCTCGCCATATGCCTCGTGATGGCCGGTTAACGTGTAGGCATTACCGTTGGAAGAAAGGAACGGTGGAGCTCTCATTCATTTGTAAAGCGGGGATCAGGACATATTGCGGCAACTTCTTCTGTAACCTCTAATGGGGTAACAGTTATGCGCCCGCGTACAGCGCCAACAAGGCTTTTATGAGTTGTTACCTTGCATGCCGGAATTTGAAATGCCGGAATTTAAAGCTTCGGCTTTTTGTACATTACAGTGCTCGTTTGATCATGGGCTGGAGAGCGTCAGTCCTGGGCGAATCTGTGGTGCTCCATCCCCGCTAAAGCTAAATCCACCAAACCTGAGGCCTAATCCAATTTAATTATCTCGCAATCTTTAATGTTAATGAGGAGTGCGTGAAACAACAACTAAACACCTTAAACGAACTACTACGACCAAGACACCTCCCCCACTCACGCTAATTTTTATGAATTTTAACAGGCACTCAAACGCTAAGACGGCATTTCCCGCGTTAACATCGTAACTTTATCGTGAAAGGGCACAAAAATGACATCAAACTTTGAATCAAAGAAAAACATGCGGGCAGGCAGTTATACGCTTGCGATCTGCCTTTGCCTTCTTATTATCTTTTTCTTTGTAAAATGGACCACTCCCACTTTCCCGCAACCACTTATTGAAGATGGCATTGAAGTGAATCTCGGAAGCAGTGACATGGGTTCAGGTATAGATCAACTATACGAACCGGGGTCTCCGGCACCGGTTGAACATCAGCAATATACTCCTCCAAAGGCCGCAGTAGAAGATAAAACGCCCGTAAAAGAAGTAGAAACAGATGATAGGAATGAAGACGCGCCTGCCATCAAAAAACCACCTGTAGTGACACCGGAGGCAACAAGGATCCCAGAAAAAGATATTGTAAAAACTAAACCTGTTAAAGCCGTTCAACCCGTGGAAACACCTGCTCCGACACCGCAAAAAGCAAAAGCTGTTTTTAAAGGCGCTAACGGAACAGGAACGGGTGGCAACGAGGCCGATTCGTACAAAAAAGGTGGTAACGAAGGTATCGCTGGCGGACGCGGCGACCAGGGCCGCCCAGGCGGAGACCCCAACAGCAAAAATTATGAAGGTGGAGGAAGAGGTAATTCAGGTGTCGCAATTTCAAAAGGACTTCAAGGCAGGCATATTACCAGCTTACCCTCGTTCGAAGACGATTTTAATGAAAATGCAAAAATAGCAGTAAATATAAGAGTTGATGAAACGGGTCGGGTAATAGCTGCAGTGTATGAACCAAGAGGCTCCACCACTTCAGCGGCTTCTTTGAAATCAATTGCCAACCGGAAGGCCTTGCAAATTAAATTTAATCCCGGCGAAGAGGAAACTGCGGGCACTATCATCTTTAATTTTAAAATAAGGAACTAGTGGTTAGTTAGGTATTACATGGCGCATTGTCTATCAGCCGTCAGCCATCAGCCGTTGTCTGGATTGATTTATGTTGCTCAACTTTGTTGTTGCAGTAAGCTTACACCCGACACGTCAAAACTCAATTAACGGAACTCCAGGTTCACCTCCTTATAATAACCAAGTCTCGAATAAGATGTTCTGACAATCATTGTAACTTCGACTCCTAATCAGGAAGTTTTCATGACCTACCAGCAAACACTTGAATATATCTATGCCCAGCTTCCGATGTATAGCCGCATTGGGGCATCAGCTTTTAAAGCCGACCTGAACAACACTATATTGTTATGCGAACACCTTGGTAATCCCCAAAATAAATTTAAAACGGTACATATTGCCGGCACTAACGGTAAGGGATCAACGAGCCACATGCTGGCAGGAATCTTCCAGGCAGCTGGTTACAAAACCGGGCTTTATACCTCTCCACACTTGAAAGATTTCAGGGAACGGATAAAAATAAATGGTGGGATGATCCCCGAGTCCTACGTGACAGATTTCACGGAGCGCCTTAAACCACTGATTAAAGAACTGTCACCCTCCTTTTTCGAAATCACAGTCGCCATGGCTTTTGAATATTTCTTTAATAACAATGTAGACATCGCCATCGTGGAAGTAGGGCTCGGCGGCAGGTTAGACAGTACCAATATCATCACACCCGAACTTTCCATTATCACCAACATTAGCCGGGATCATATGAACATGCTTGGTGATAGCATTGAGAAAATCGCCGCTGAAAAAGCCGGTATCATTAAGCCAGGGATACCAGTAGTGATTGGCGAGCGTCAACCCCGTGTCGACAAGATTTTCGAGGAAAAAGCAAAACAGGAAAGTGCGCCGCTTGTTTTTGCCAGTGAAAAAAGATTTGTTGCAGGATGGACATCTGAACAGCATAAGCTAATCGCAGAAGTCATCCATTCTCATACTGATGAAAAAGAATTTTACGAGCTCGACCTTGCTGGCATCTATCAAACAAAAAATCTTGTGACTGTACTGGAAGCCTTAACAATTTTGCAGCATAAGGGATGGGTTTTACCCCGGGACATTGTGCTTCATGCGTTACAAAAAATAAAAAGACTAACCGGACTTCACGGTCGATGGGATATTATTCACGAACATCCCACAGTAATTTTAGACGTGGGTCACAATGAAGACGGCATCAAGGCGATTGCTCAACAGTTGGAACTTATAGCCTATCACCACCTGAGGATCGTTATAGGGATGGTTAAAGACAAAGAAGTAGATAAGGTATTAACCTACCTGCCAAAAACAGCCACTTACTATTTCACCCGTTCCCAGGTACCAAGAGCATTACCCGAATCTGAACTCTTTGCCAAAGGCAAGAGTGCAGGATTGAATGGATACCAATTTCAGGATGTAAACACGGCATTAAAATCAGCCTTGTCACATGCCGATAAAGACGATGTTATACTGGTTTGCGGCAGCGTGTTCATAGTGGGCGAAGTTGAATCCAGGAGTTTGCCTGAGTTATCCGCTTTCCATTAGAATTTCATGCTGGGTCTCGGGATGAGTACACTCAATTAAACAAACTGCAACCTGCCCATTTTTATTAAGGCGAAAAAGATACAGGTTACGTGCACCGCCTGTACTATTTTTTGCTCTTTCACGTGCTCAATCAATTCTTCGATCGTTAACTCTACTATTTCTATCTCCTCATTGGCGTCCAACTCCTGGGCAGCGACCTTCTTGCCACCGGTTGCAAAATACATCTCCGTATAGTTATTTAGCACTCCCGGGTTTGCGGCAAACTTGCCAAGATATCCCACATTATCAAATTCATACCCTGTCTCTTCCAGCAGTTCGCGTTTCATGCCAACATCAAATGCCTCACTTTCATCTACAAAACCACCAGGGGTTTCCAGCAGAACCGATGAGATGGGGTGGCGATACTGTTTTACCAGTAAAACCTTATTCTCACGGGTAAGGGCAAACGCTGTAGCAGCAGTAGGCAACTCAACTACAAAATAGGGATCTACGATTACACCATCGTTGCGCTGGCAGCGGTCTCTCCGGGCGGTGAAATAAACATGTTTATTAATGTATTCCGATGACAAGGTATTCCAGGTAAGGTCGCTCATAGAATTTGTTAAAAGTTTTTAAAAAGAAATCGACCTGTTTTACCAGGCCATCCTGTCGCGAAGTGACGTAATATGAGCCACATGATGTTTACCATGCCAGGAGTACGTTCCCAGCATACGCCACAAAGTAATGGTACGTTTTTGCTCGGGATGAAAAACAGTTCTCTCCCATTCGGTTTCATCTATGTTAATAAGCAGTTCCAGCCACCTGGCGTGCAGGGCGTGTAATAAGGTAAGAGAAACGTTCACCGGCAGCTTTTTAGTATCATTTAATTCTGCCCAGGCAGCTTCATCATAAGGTTTTATACCGGGGTTATCTTCCGTGAGTGCGAGCTTGCACCGGATATAGGCATTCATGTGGCTATCTGCAACATGATGAACAACCTGGTGAATGGTCCAGCCTCCCGGACGATAAGCAGTGTGCAGTTGGTCGGCGTCGAGATTTTCCACTGCATTCTCTATCAATGTAGGAAGAAACCTGATGTCACGGAGGAATTTTACTTTAACATCTTCTGAATAATTTAACTGATCTGAAAACGGTTGATCGGCAAATTTTCCGATGGGATAACGTAATGTCTCACCGCTAAACATAAATAGATTAATTTAAAGATTATTCTTCCCTGAACTCCTTACCCGTTAATTGGATAAAAACATCTTCCAGGTTTGCCTGTTTTACTTCTTTTTTACGTTCAAAGCCTGTAGCAACCAGGTTATCAATCAGGTTGTGTGGCGAATCTATTGCAACGATCTTTCCTGAGTCAATAATCGCTACCCGGTCACATAACACTTCCGCCTCATCCATGTAATGAGTAGTAATAATTACGGTAGTTCCTTTAGACCGGATATTTATAATAAGGTCCCAGAGATTTCTTCGTGCCTGCGGGTCAAGACCGGTTGTTGGTTCATCCAGGAAAATAATCAGCGGTTTGTTAATCAGGGTGGTGGCTATCGAGAAACGCTGTTTCTGGCCGCCACTCAGCTCCTTATATTTCGCCTTTGCCTTGTCCTGCAGGTTTACCAGTGCGAGCAGGTCCATCGGCTTTACATCCTGGTTGTACAAACCCGCGAATAGCTCTATCAATTCCGTAAGTTTTAGTCCCGGGTAATAACCCGACGCCTGCAACTGTACACCTATTATTTTCTTTATTTTATCCGGCGAAAATTCCAGGTCGATGCCGTTAACGGTAACTACACCGCTTGTTTTATCACGCAGCGTTTCAATGATCTCAAGGGTTGTGGATTTACCTGCCCCGTTTGGACCCAGCAAGCCAAATATCTCCCCTTCATAAACATCAAAGCTGATGCCTTTTACCGCCTCGAATTCGCCGTATTTTTTAGTAAGATCCTTTACAGAAATGATCGTTTTCATGAATTGCAAGATAGGAAAAAGCTTTGAGCAGTAGGTTACTCACTACCTGCTTTGCCCGGGGCAGCCATTTGTAGTACAATTTACTTTGTTGCAAATATTTGTGTAAAAAATGTTACGTCATTTTTTGCGATGGCTGTTCCGATACCCGTAAGTGTATATTTCCCTTCAATGTTTTTGCGGTGCCCGGGGCTTTGCAACCAGATGTCCACTACTTCTTTGGGAGATAGATTACCATAGGCTACGTTTTCGGCTGATGCTTGCATGACACCAATTTTTTTAGAGATCAGTTTAACCCTGTCTTCAAAACCATCATGGCCAAAAGCCATTTTGTCTGACGCCATATCAGCACTATGTTTTTCCGCTTCCACGGACATGTAAGCGTTCATCTGCAAAACTGCCAAACCCTTTTTAACACGATAATCATTGATGTAAAAAAGTATCTCTTCTTCGATGTTTGCTAAATTGCTGCTTTTAACAAGGCTCTTACCCGGCAAAGGGATAACCGCTGCCATGATGACTAAAGGATACGCCCCCAGGCAGCAGGTAATAACCAGGAACATGAATAAAAATGATGAACGCATATCTAAAATGTTATATGCTACAAAGTTCAATTTTTATACCAGTTGATGCAGGGAAATGCTAAATCATTTTTAGATACGTGGAACTAACTAGCGGAAACTTCGCCGCTCAAATGTGCCTCCAGTTCCAACATCATATTCATGCTGCCGATAAAAAAAGGTGAGCGCTGGTGTAGTTCTGTCGGTTGCAGATCCAGTATCCTGTTGACACCATCAGTCGCTTTACCGCCCGACTTTTCGATCATAAAAGCGAGCGGGTTGCATTCATATAATAAGCGCAGTTTGCCGCTGGGTTTGTCGGTTGTACCTGGGTACATAAACATTCCTCCCTTAATTAGGTTGCGGTGCACATCGGCTACCATACTGCCAATATATCGCTGGGTATAAGGTCCGCCGTTTAATTTGTTTTTTCGCTGGCAGGCATGTATATACGATCTCACCTTCTCCTGGTACTGCCAGAAATTTCCGTGATTTACAGAGTATATCCTTCCGTCTGGGGGAGTTTGAATATCAGGGTGACTTAAACAAAACTCACCTACCGAGGGATCAAGAGTAAAACCATTTACGCCCAGGCGGGTGGCATACACCATCATAGTACTGGAGCCATAAATAATATATCCTGCCGCCACCTGCTGGTGACCAGGCTGCAGGAAGTCGGCAATAGTACAAGGTTTTCCCAGTTCTGAAACTCTTTTGTATACACTGAAGATTGTTCCAATAGACACGTTCACATCAATATTACCACTTCCGTCAAGAGGGTCCATTAAAAGAACATACTTGCTTTTATTGCTAAGCTCATCATCAAAAACAACAATATCATCATTTTCTTCACTACCAACTCCTGAACAATGGATACCATGATGCAATACGCCTATGAATTGGTTGTTGGCAAATTCGTCGAGCTTCTGTACTGTTTCACCCTGCACATTTTCCCTGCCTATTTCGCCCAGAATATCCACCAGCCCTGCTTTATTCACTTCAACATTAACGCGTTTGGCAGCAAGGCCGATATCTCTCAGCAAACCGCTTAACTGGCCGGTGGCACCAGGAAAATCCCTCATTTGCTGAATTGTAAATTCATCAAGGGTAAAAACTTTTCTGTTGATCATGCTGGGGTTATTTATCTAACAAATGTAAGCGATTATATATTTTGTACAACATTCAAATTAACACGGATTCGCCGGTTTTTACACCTGCATTAAAAAGAAAATACTATCTTGACCTCCTATTATCAACCCTGTTTTTAACTCAATTAATATCACTGATCATCAAAGTATTTTCGTTTAACGCGTCGGCTATCAATGGTGCAGACGACATACAGCAACTTGCAAAATCAATTGCAGTACACTCAGGTGAGCAATTCATCTTATCACTATCAGCTAGCAACCTCGACACTAGTTCACTGGAGAAGATTACGTTATCTTTTTACAATTCGGATACCAAGCTCGCGCTTGATCAATTCGATACTATCAAAAACCGTTATATTAAACTAGCAGGTGAATTACTATCACAATCCAGGCAACAAGCCCTTGATGAACTAAATAACTTTTTTACTGAAGTTGAATGGATGTTACATGATAAACCTGTCAGGGCCTTACCATATTATAACGCCCAGATCGTTTGCGCAGGCGAGCTGTTATTAAGTGTAGTAGTGAGCAGTTTCCTAAACGAAAGTGGTATAAAAAATCGTTGGATAGATGCAAGGGATGTTGTGCGAACCGACAGTAACTTTAGCAATGCAGCTGTTGACATTGATTTTACAAGCAGACTAGTCAGCCAGGTAGTTCTTCCACTTTTTTGTGAAGACGATATCATCATTACGCAAGCAAACATCGGTGCCACTGATGAGAATGAAAACACAAGATTAAACCAGGGAAGTGATAACTACTCAGCCGGTCTTTTTGCCAGTATTCTAAACATCCCAATGGTCGGGTTGTAATTGCCTGATCAGGGTGCTGAATCTATAACAACTGTTTGTTTCAATTTAATTGGCACTTTTTTCTCCTGCCTGATTGCCGGAGTCCATTTTGGCATGGATTCGAACATGTCCAGGATATGATCGTTGATTTCATCGTTACCGCCACGAAGAACTTGCGGATTTACAACATTTCCTTCCTTGTCGATGATATACTCAACGAGCACATACACAGTTTTAACTTCCTTTGTCAGGTAAATTGCCAGGTCGGTATCCATCTTCTTTAGTAAAGCCTGGAAAGCGTCGCTGCCACCGGGATACACCGGCAGGTTGTTAACAACAGTAGGGATAGTTGCTTCATCAAAATCGGTGAATAACCTCTTTTTCTTCACATAGACTTTTTTAACCGGCTCAATTTTAGGCTTCGGCAAGGCTTCATCATCAATGAGGTATTCACCTTTTTCATTGATGAGGATTGTTGGAACCTGTTTATACTTTTCAAAGTAATAAAAAGCATTCTTCATTTTTGCTTCAAACAAAGTGTATTCTGAAAAGGTCTGAAGGTATTTTTTTAAATAATCTTCGCTTTTCTGATTGGTGAAGTCGATGGGAAATATATGAACCGGAATAAAATCCTGGCCCTGGTTTTTGGCATGGGCAGCCAATATATAAAGTTCATCTATCTGCTGGTTAGTAACCGGAATACATCCAGTTGTGACACAGCTTCCATGAATATAAATGTCACCGCCCGGCTGCATGGAATCACTCAGCATTTTATCTGACATATTCGGGTAATTTATACCTAACGACAAATGATAAAGACTATTTGGATTAAACTCATTAATATGGTAAAACCCCTCAGGCACCTGGTAATCACCCTCCATTCGTTTAGGCCCCAGCGTTCCGGCAAGCGCGCATATTTTATAAGTCTTGAATAATTTATAAGAGTCTTTCCGATCATTTTTCACCCACACTTCCAGGCGACTGTCATATTTAAAAGAGCGGATGTACATGAATTTTGCTGGCCAGACCAGGTCCTTCTTCTGAAACTGGCGCATGAGCGTATCCTGCTTTCTTTTAAGCAGGTCGGTTATCTTCGGGATAGATTTCTGGTAGTCTATAAAATTGTAAGAGACGGCGGCATTCTGAGCCGTAGTATTTATATAACCAGCAATAATCAATAAAATTAAACCAACACGTTTTATCAAAACCGCAGGAATATAGGAACAACGGGCGCTCAACATAAGTAATTAATGAATTATTTAGCGTGGCAAAGATAGGAGAACTATGCGTAATCTCTTATGTTGAAACTTTAAAGTTGTCTAAAAATTGCCATTGTGCAGATCACAATGTTTTGATCATTGATTTAACTTCACAGTTTAAACTTTTATCTGTATTATCTTCACCGCGCAAAATATTCTTATGCAAAAAGCAGGCATTCTTGGTGGTGGTCAGCTGGGCCGGATGTTGTTACAACAGGCAGCAAACTACCCTGTTGAAACGTACATAATGGAAAATGAGCCGGACTGCCCTTCAGCGCACCTCTGCCATCATTTTGTTTTGGGAGATATTACTCGTTATGAAGATGTGTACAATTTCGGCAAAAACCTTGATGTGCTAACCATCGAAATAGAATCTGTAAATGTTGATGCCCTGGAGAAACTTGAATCGGAGGGTGTGAAGATTTTCCCCCGACCTTCTACCCTTCGCATCATTAAGAATAAGATCTCTCAGAAAGATTTTTACAAAAAAAATGATATTCCTACTGCGGAATACCTTGTCGTAGAAAATAAAAAGGAATTGGCGCAAAAAACATCTTTCCTACCTGCAGT
This sequence comes from Chitinophagales bacterium, assembly GCA_038199905.1. Classification (GTDB taxonomy): domain Bacteria; phylum Bacteroidota; class Bacteroidia; order Chitinophagales; family Chitinophagaceae; genus JADCRZ01. The sequence continues at coordinate 13,761 of JBBPYM010000370.1, forward strand.
AAATAAACTGGCAGAGGGAGGTTATGACGGTCGGGGTGTGACGATGATAAAGACAGCTGCTGATATAGATTCAGGCTTTGATGCACCCGGCATCCTGGAAAAACTAGTTTCCATTTACAAAGAAATTTCTGTTATAATCGCTGTGAGTGCCAGCGGGCAGGTATGTTTCTATCCACCTGTTGAAATGGTGTTTGATCCTGTTCTTAACCTCCTGGACTACCAGGTTTGCCCGGCGGATCTGCCTGAAGAAACTATTTGGCGAATTGAGGCGATCGCCTTGAAAGTAGCAAAGGCATTACAGTCTCCCGGGCTGTTTGCTGTTGAACTGCTGGTAGACAGAGATCAGATCGTTTATGTAAACGAAACCGCGCCGCGGGTTCACAATAGTGGTCATCACACTATAGAAGCCAACTTCTGTTCACAGTATGACATGTTATGGCGAATTTTATTAGGTTATCCGCTTGGCAATCCGGCGATCATCAAACATTCAGCTCTTGTAAATTTAATTGGTGAAAAAGACAATACAGGCCCGGTAAATTACCAGGGACTACAGGAGGTTCTGGCTATAGAAAACACCTATGTGCACCTGTACGGAAAAAGACAGACCAGGCCCGGCAGGAAAATGGGCCATGTAACATTAATTGGCGATCATCAAACTGAACTTGTATGGAAGGCACTGCAGGTGAAATCGCAGTTGAGGGTAATTACCTGACACGGATCGCGATAGTGGCCGCTTAATTACAGTTTATTACTAATTATTCAGTAGTCTTTACTGTCGAACATTCCGCATTGCATCAGTTATTAGAGTAATTTTAAAAATTAATGTGCTACAATCATTAACAAGGTTACATATATATGAAAAATGCAATTAGGTTTTTTTTAATACCCATCCTGCTATTCATGGCATGCTCTTCAAAGAAAGACCCCCAGAAAATTAGTCCTGCAGCTTCAGCATCCGCCCGCAATATGCCAGTAACCTCGGAAGGATACCTGGTAAAAGCCAGTACTGTCAGTAATTCTATCGAAGTGCCCGGCAACCTTATGCCTTTCGAATCTACGGAACTGCACCCGGAAGTGGCAGGCCGCGTGGTACAATTAAATGTGAAGGAAGGAAGTAATGTAAGCAAAGGCACACTGCTGGTGAAATTATTCGATGGTGACCTGCAGGCCCAGATAAAAAAACTACAGGTGCAGTTGTCGATCTCTCAAAAAACAGTGGAACGCCAGGGAGAACTTTTAAAAATAAGTGGTATAAGCCAGCAAGAGTATGACCTGAGTGGCCTGGATGTAAATAACTTAAAAGCAGATATGGATTTGATCCAGACAGCTATTCAAAAAACTGAGATCAGGGCTCCGTATAATGGAAGGTTGGGGTTACGAAGCATCAGCGCAGGTGCGTATGTAACTCCTCAAACTATTATTGCTACGATCCAGCAAGTAGACAAACTTAAGCTTGAATTCACGGTGCCTGAAAAATATACCAGCAGCATTTTGAATGGTCAGCGCGTAAGTTTTACCACGGAAGGGAATGACAAAAAATACACTGCAGCGATAATAGCAACGGAAGCCACCATTGCCGAAAACAACCGGAGCCTTAGAATAAGGGCGGCAGTTACCACAAAGGACCCAACGCTTATACCTGGGGCTTTCGCAAAGGTAAACATCGATTTTGGCAAAGATGACAAAGCCCTGCTGATCCCTTCCCAGGCTGTAATCCCGGGCGCCCGCAACAAACAGGTGATCTTATACAAAGGCGGGATTGCAAAGTTTGTGGTGGTGAGTACGGGTGTCAGGGATTCTGCCCAGGTGCAGATCACCAATGGACTGAATGTTGGTGATACGGTAATTACCACTGGCCTGCTTTCGATCAAACCTGAAGGAAAGATCAAAATTTCGAGAGTAAGCAATTCACCCAAAAAACCGCAAGGCGTTGATGAGCAGCCAATTGATTCTACGTCCCAGGCAAAACTGAGGTAATTTCAAAGCAATGGAGAAATTCCATACAAGCACTCCGAAAAAAATTCTTGTAGAGCAAGAGGATTATTTAAATAAGACGTCTTATAGAAATTACAACCGCTTGAACACCTACTATCGTCATTCTTCAAAAGCGGTTCTTACGATCGATAGCTTTAAGGGACATTTATGAATATATCAGAACTCAGTTTACGACGACCTGTCTTGGCCATAGTGCTTAATATTGTAATAGTCGTATTTGGAATCATCGGGTTTACATTTCTCGGTATCCGGGACTATCCCGCCATCGACCCGCCGAATGTAAGTGTTCGAACCAACTACTCCGGCGCCAATGCTGATATTATTGAAACACAGATCACAGAGCCGTTGGAAAAAGCCATCAATGGCATCGCTGGTATAAAAAATATAACTTCCTCGAGTAGCCAGGGTTCCAGTAATATAAACGTTGAATTTGACCTTACTATAGACCTGGAGGCCGCCGCCAATGATGTGCGAGACAAAGTATCGCAGGCTTCCCGCTCCCTTCCCGATGACCTTAACTCTCCCCCCGTGGTCTCCAAAGCTGATGCCAGCTCGGATGCGATTATTGCAATGACCGTACAGAGCAATATGCGCGACCAGTTACAAATCAGTGAATATGCAAACAATGTTCTGGTGGAAAGACTTCAAACGATTCCAGGGGTGAGCAGTATACAGATCTGGGGGGATAAAAGATATGCGATGCGCATATTGTTTGATCCTATAAAACTAAGCGCCTACGGTTTAACACCACTTGATGTGCGGGTGGCCCTCCAAAAAGAGAACGTGGAACTGCCTTCCGGCAAAATCGCCGGCAACGCCACAGAACTGTCAGTACGCACGTTTGGCAAGCTTAATACTGAAGAGGAGTTCAATAATATTATTCTTAGAAATGTAAATGGATCCGATATTCTTTTAAAAAACGTGGGTGAAGCCGTGCTTGGCCCAGAGAATGAAGAAAGTGTGATGAAGGAGAGCCAGATCCCGATGATAGCTTTGGCGATCGTTCCACAACCGGGGACAAATTACGTTTCCATCTCCAACGAGTTTTATAAAAGGATGGACCAGATCAAAATTGAAGTTCCAAAGGATATTAAGCTTGATATTGCACTGGACCAGACCAAGTTCATTAAAAATTCCATTGCCGAAGTGGAAGAAACATTACTGATCGCCTTTATCCTCGTGGTACTTATCATTTACCTGTTTTTCCGCGATGCACTCATCGCCTTAAGACCATTGATTGACATTCCGGTATCCCTGATCGGCGCATTCTTTATCATGTATCTCTGCGGGTTCACAATCAACGTACTAACATTGCTGGCAATTGTGCTGGCAACCGGCCTTGTGGTAGATGACGGAATAGTGGTAACTGAAAATATCTATAAAAAGATTGAACAGGGGATGGATAAATGGCAGGCGGCAAAGGAAGGTTCCAAGGAAATTTATTTCGCGGTAATCTCTACCTCCGTTACCCTGGCGGTGGTTTTTCTTCCCATCATCTTCCTGGAGGGTTTTGTAGGCCGCCTATTCCGCGAATTTGGAATCGTGGTTGCAGGAGCGGTACTAATCTCTGCTTTTGTGTCGCTAACCCTCACCCCGGTGCTCAATGTTAAGCTAACCCGCAAAGTGCATAAAACTTCCTGGTTCTATAACAAGACTGAACCGTTTTTCCTGGGAATGGATAATGGCTATAAGTACCTGCTGCTGAAATTTATGAAAGTCCGATGGATAGGATTTCTTATCATCGCCATCTGCGGTGGCGTTATCGTTTTAATAGGCAGCCAGCTACCATCAGAGCTTGCCCCAATGGAAGACCGAAGCCAGTTCCGGTTACAGGTTACTGCACCAGAAGGCACATCGTATGACTACATGGATAAATACATGGACCGGTTGACTGGTTTCATCCTTGATTCGGTTCCGGAGGAAAGAATTGTTATCAGCATGACGGCCCCGGGCTTTAGTTCGGGATCAGTAAACAGCGGCATGGTGAGGGTGAGCCTTGTAGACCCTAAATTTCGTGACCGTTCACAGCAAGAGATTGTGGACCAGGTGAGTAAAAATATTGGTAAACTCAATGCAGGCCGTGCATTTGCCTCCCAGGAACAAACTATTTCAGTAAGCCGCCGCGGTGGCCAGCCAGTGCAGTTTGTGATCCAGAATAACAATTTTGAAAAAATAAGAGAAGCGCTCCCCAGGTTCCTTGACCTTGCTAATAACAACCGTGTGTTGCAGGGTGTGGATGCCGATCTGAAATTCAACAAACCCGAACTGCGTGTTAATATAGACAGGATGAAAGCCAGCCAGTTGGGCATCAGCGTTCAAGACATCTCGCAGAGCCTGCAACTCGCTTTAAGCAATGAAAGACTTGGTTATTTTACCAAAGAAGGCAAGCAATACCAGGTTTTGGGACAGGTTGCCCGCAACGACAGAGATGACCCAACAGATCTGAAAGGCATTTATGTTCGCAATGCAAAGGGCATTTCGGTTTCGCTGGATAACCTTGTTACTTTCGAGGAGGCAAATACGCCGCCCACCATTTACCATTTTAACCGCTATAAATCTGCAACAATTTCCTCTGGATTAGCTCCGGGGAACACGGTTGGTGACGGTGTAAAAGAAATGCAGAAAATTGCCGAGCAGGTGTTGGACCCCACTTTTGCCACGTCTTTGTCTGGTTCATCCAGGGATTTCGCCGAAAGTTCAAGCAATACCAGTTTTGCTTTGCTGCTGGCACTAGCGCTCATTTTCCTGATCCTGGCCGCGCAGTTCGAAAGTTTTATTGATCCCTTTATCATCATGTTCACGGTTCCTTTGGCAATAGCAGGTGGTCTGATTACATTATGGCTGTTTGGCCAGACGCTCAATATATTTTCCCAAATCGGGATGATCATGCTGATAGGACTGGTAACAAAAAACGGGATCCTTATTGTTGAATTTGCCAACCAGCAAAGGCTTGAAGGAATGAATAAAACGGATGCAGCCGTGTTTGCCGCACAAGCCAGGTTGCGACCTATTTTGATGACGAGTCTCGCTATGTCTTTAGGGGCATTGCCATTAGCGTTGTCATTAGGTGCTTCTTCAACAAGCCGCATGCCGCTGGGGCTCGTAATCGTTGGTGGCATAATGTTCTCGCTAATACTCACCCTGTTCGTTATCCCGGCAATGTATTCGTTTCTTTCTTCTTCCAAGCAGAAAAGCAAACTCGATGAAACTGTAACCGTAAAAGTTGATGCCTAAAAATAAATTCATGCGTTTTTTTTCGAAAATAATCTTTGGTTTACTGGTATTATGCTGTAACATGGCAAACGCGCAGGATTTTTTAACCGTGGATGATGCCATAGGCGCTGCATTAAAGAATAATTATGATATTGAAATGGTAAGGATAGATTCGTCCTCTTATGCCATTGACAATCAGTATGCATTGGCCGCTTTTCTGCCGGCGGTGAACGGTACAGCATCCCGCGTTTTTAACTCCAACAACCAA
>JBBPYM010000371.1:0-2122 GCA_038199905.1 Chitinophagales bacterium
ATGTTATTTCACCTGTAGACGATAAATTATTATTTACCGCTGCCACGTGAACCTTTCTCTTGCGGCGGCTGGAACGAGACCAAGTTTGACGTTTGAGGTATTACAGGGAAAAGTTCCGTTGAATTTTGGACTAAGCTAAAAAAGTAACCATTAAGTGAAACCCCGAAGCGGGGGAGAATTTGATGAGTTAATTAGAAGCAGGGAACCATGGAGGCAGGGTGGCACAGGGGGATGCAGAGAAACATAAGCCACTATTTAGACCGCAGTTTCAAAATTCAAAGACCGCAGACTTTATGAATTAAGGAAAACATTGATAAGCAATTTCAAAAACTACCTGATGGACATTTTCATTAAGCAGCAGAAAAATTTTTAAAAAACATTCTTGAGTTAAGACTGTCACCCTAATTTCACACCTGTGCGGTCTTCGACACCTTATTTTAAAACCTCAGTTCCTCTTCATCAAAGTTCAAACTGCATACTTATAAAACTATTATGGACGACATAACCCAACTAACCGAGACTGAAGAAATTGTGCAGGATAGTTTAGACTACACGCTTTTTTCCTGGAGTAAACAGAAAGGGCTGGCACCAATAGCTGTTAAGTCGGCCAAAGGTGTTTACCTATATGATTATGAAGGCCGGCGTTACCTGGATTTTTCTTCCGGCCTCATCAATGTAAATATCGGGCATGGGCATGAGCGTGTTACCCAGGCGGTAATGAAACAAATGCAGGAAGTGAGTTATGTAACACCCGGTTGTGTAACCAAGGCCAGGGGCGAACTGGGCAAGAAATTGGCTTCTGTTACACCTGCAGGGTTAAATAAAACCTTATTTACTGTTTGTGGCGCTTCAGCAATTGACAACGCTATTAAACTGGCGCGGTTATACACCGGCCGTCATAAGATTATAGCCAGGTACAGGGCATTTCACGGCGCCTCTTATGGCGCCATGACCGCTGGTGGTGACCCGCGAAAGCTTCAGTCGGATTCGCAGCAGGTACCAAATATCGTTCACGTGGAAGACCCTTTCTGTTATCGTTGTCCCTGGGGAAAAGCCCCAGACTGGTGCCAGCGCGAATGTGTTAGCCATGTCGCAAGAGTAATAGAATTTGAAGGTCCGTCAAATATCGCGGCAATTATTATGGAAGGTGAAAGTGGCAGTTCCGGATGTATTAAATACCCGCCGGATTATTTGCAGAAGATCCGTACTCTTTGTGACAAACATGGCATCTTGTTAATCGCGGATGAAGTGATGAGCGGTTTCGGAAGAACAGGTCGTTGGTTCGGTGTTGACTATCATGGCGTAATACCCGATATGATAGCAACTGCCAAAGGTATAACGGCAGGGTATATTCCACTAGGGGCTTTAATAGTTTCAGACGCAATAGCAGCGCACTACAATGAAAGGCCGCTGATGCTGGGGCTCACCTACAGCGCTCATCCTGTATCCTGTGCGGCGGGAGTGGAAGTGCTGAACATTTATGAAGATGAGCACCTGGTAGAAAACGCAGCCACCATGGGGGCGTATATCGACAGCAGAGTGGAAGATTTGAAAAACGTGCATCCCTGCATCGGTGACTTCAGGAACACCGGTTTGTTAGGATGCCTGGAGCTGGTAAAAAACAGGGATACAAAGGAACCCATGGCCCCCTTCAATGCAAAGCCTGAAGATATGGTGATCATGAATAAAGTAGCAGCACGGCTGAAAGAATTAGGGATGTATACTTTTGTGCGATGGAATTATATATTTATCGCGCCACCTTTGTGCATTACAAAAGAAGAGATCGAAGAGGGATTGTCGATGATCAGTGACGCGCTTTTGATCGCCGACGAATATGTTCATTAGCTGTAAGCAACCAGCCTTTAGCCGTCACTTGCAGCGAAAGGATCTGAAAATAAAGGCAAAATTTATGTATCCCGTTCAAAAATCCGGTTGGGAAGGGTGGTGGGAGAAAAGCTTTTCGAAGGCTATCTTAACACCGTCGATTCCGTGATGGAACAATACCAGTTCGGACTAGAATCATGGCATGCCCTTTCGGTGCTCAACTGGTTTGACATAAGCGAACAACTGCAGCGTGATGGTTTTGTAAACAATGTGTGCCGTGTATTTGATGAAGTGGATA
>JBBPYM010000372.1:0-5132 GCA_038199905.1 Chitinophagales bacterium
CTTTGTTTGATAAATCATTCAGCCCCTCTCTTTCAGGTGGCCTGGGTATTGCTTTCAGATTAGGCAAAAGAGTTAACCTCGCAATTGAGGATAGGGTAACCACAGCCTTTAACGACTTGTTAGATGGTCAACGCTGGCAAAATGCCGGGATTGGTGTAAATGGCCGCGTATTAACAGGAAAAGGAGATATTTACAACTACCTTACTGTTGGGCTTAACTTCAACCTTGGTAACGCAACAAAACGCGTTGAGCCATTATATTGGGTTAATCCATTGGATTATGCGTACAGTGAGTTGAATGCACCAAAGCATATGAAATTCCCAAAACCAATTTTGGATGATGCTGATGGTGATGGTATCACTGACCAGTTTGATCTTGAACCAAACTCTCCAAAAAACACTCCCGTTGATTCACACGGTGTAAGCCGCGATACAGATGGTGATGGTGTTCCTGATTACAAAGACAAGGAACTGATCACACCAACACAGTGCCAGCCAGTTGATGCAGACGGTGTAGGTAAATGCCCTGAACCAGCTTGTTGCTCAACGCTTGATTCACTGATCAAAGCGGGTGGTATCAAAAATTGCAACATAGGTAGCATGCCGAGCATTTCTTTCAATGCTAAATCTGCAACCTTAAGCAATGACGCTAAAGCAGTATTAGCGAGCCTTGCAGAAACAGTTCGTAATAATCCAAACTGTAAAGTTGCAGTAATTGGTTATGGAGAGTCTAGCAAGAGTGTTCAGCAGTTAAGTTGGGATCGTGTAAACACTGTTATCAACTACCTGGTTGAAAAAGAAGGCATTAGTACTGACAGATTCATCTTCAAATATGGTGAAGCTGGCGGAGATGCTAACACAGTTGATCTTAGAGAAGCGGGTACTGACGAAACTCCAAATTCTGTTCCAGCTCCACATCCGAGCCTGAGAAACAGAAGATAAATAAATACGTTTAGGTATGATATAAAGCCCTCCAATTTGGAGGGTTTTATATTTACATTAACGAGCGAATTTGGGTGAACTGATATTTTCCAGTCATATTTGTGCAAAACTCTTAACTTTATACGTTTCTATGAGATTTTTATCAGTATTATTAGTTATATCGTTGGTCCTTTCGTCTTGCTCCAAGTTCGCCAAAGTGCAAAAAAGCACTGACTATGACTTTAAACTAAAAAAGGCAAACGAGTACTTCGATCAGAAAAAGTATAGTTATGCGCAGCAGTTGTACGAGGAATTGTTTCCTATTTTCAAAGGAACCGACAAGTTTGAAGACATATATTATAAGTTTGCATACTGTGGTTACTACCAACGAGATTACTTAAATGCGGAGAATTTATTCAAGGGATTCGTTGAAGTGTTTCCTTCAAGCGCAAGGGCAGAAGAGATGGATTACATGAGGGCTTATTGTTATTACAAACAGTCACCAAAGGCTGAACTTGACCAGACAAATACACATAAAACCATAGGATTGATGCAGATATTCATTAATTCTCATCCAGGTTCAGCAAGAAATAAAGAAGCCACAGAAATCATTGACAAATCCAGGGCTAAGCTTGAAGTAAAGGAAGCGAGAAATGCGGATCTTTATTTTAATCTGGGGCAGTTCAAGGCCTCGGCTATAGCTTTTGCGACCCTGATGAATAATTACCCTGAATCAGAGAAAAGTGACGCATACAAACTCCAGGTAATTCGTTCCTATTATGAATATGCCGCCTTAAGTGTGGATGAGAAAAAGTCTGAGCGCTACCAACAGGTTATTACTGAATCTAATGATTTTCTGGACCGTTTTCCGAATAGCACCCTTAAAAAGGATGTAGAAAAACTTTTGAATTCATCTCAAACTAATATTAAAGATTTACAAAATGAGCAAGTTAAGAAGGCAGCTTAGTTCCAATACCAGTAATACGGCTGAGACTAAAAACCTAACTGATATTAAAAATAAGACTGGTAATTTATACGAATCAATTGCAATTATCGCGAAGAGAGCTAACCAGATCAATATTACATTAAAAGAAGAGCTACACAATAAATTAGAGGAATTTGCCAGCCATACCGATAGCCTTGAAGAGATTCATGAGAACAAGGAGCAAATAGAAATTTCAAGGGCTTATGAAAGGATGCCCAATCCCGCCCTATTGGCTACCCAGGAGTTTATGGAGGATAAGATTTATCATCGGAAGAATGAAGACAATTTATTCAGCTAATACGTTGGATTTATCGTAATATTAAAGCGACAGTTTTGCTGTCGCTTTACTTTTTTATCTGGTTATATAAGGTGTGAGTTATTTGAACGCATAATTTTATTCATGATCAATGATAAAAAGATATTATTGGGCATCACAGGAAGTATTGCCGCTTATAAATCCATTCTGCTTGTTCGCCAACTTGTAAAAAGCGGTGCAGAAGTAAAAATAATTTTGACTCCATCTGCGAAGGATTTTGTTTCCCCTCTTACGCTTTCTACAATATCCAGGAATGCTGTTCACATAGAACTGTTTGAAGAAGACTCATGGGCTAATCATGTAATGTTGGGAAGATGGGCAGACATTATGATCATTGCGCCGTTGACTTGCAACACACTTGCAAAAATGGCCACTGGCCTTTGTGATAATTTATTACTGGCAACTTATCTTTCTGCAACCTGCCCGGTTGTTGTAGCGCCTGCAATGGATGCTGATATGTGGCAACATCCAACAACAAAAGAAAACTTACATAAGTTAGCGTCATCTGGTAACATGATCATCCCCGTAGATAACGGAGAACTTGCGAGTGGTTTGTTTGGGGAAGGAAGGATGGCTGAGCCCGAAAACATAATTAAATTTGTAGAAGGAGTTTTTTCGGGGGTTAGGGATCTCGACGGTCAACGAGTGTTGGTCACGGCGGGTCCTACGCATGAAGCCATTGATCCTGTTCGGTTTATTGGGAATCGTTCGTCAGGGAAGATGGGTGTTGCTATAGCTGAGGACATGGCAGGACGGGGTGCCGAAGTTTACCTTGTATTAGGCCCTTCAATATTAGATGTTACCCGCCCTGGTATCACTGTGATCAAAGTGCAATCTGCTGCTGAAATGTACAATGCATGTATCGAACAATTTGCTGATTGTGATATTGCAATTATGTCTGCGGCTGTAGCTGATTACACACCTGCTGCTATCTCTGCGGAAAAAATCAAGAAGAAATCACAAAGCCTTACAATTGAGCTATCTCCAACAAGGGATATCTTATATGAGCTGGGACAAAATAAAAAGACTGGCCAGCTCGTTGTGGGGTTTGCGCTGGAAACCTCCAATGAAAAAGAATATGCTAAAATAAAACTTGCCAAGAAAAATGCCGATATGATTGTGCTAAACTCATTAAACGATGAGGGAGCTGGTTTTGGTCACGACAGCAACAAGATAACCATTTTCGAAAAGGACGGCAGCGAGATCGCTTACGAGAGAAAAGATAAGAAACAGGTTGCAACAGATATTGTAGATAGAATTGTAAAGATGTTATATGCATAAAAAAGTATTTATTTTTTTAGCTACCTGTATTTCCTGGGCTGTTTGTCAAAGCCTCACAGCTCAGGAAATACAGGCAAGGATAACTGTCAATTCCAGCAGGGTAGGGTCTCAAACTGATAAGAAGGTTTTTCAGACACTGCAGACAGCACTAAATACTTTTGTAAATTCCCGAAAGTGGACAAAAGAAACCTTTCAGCAAAATGAAAAAATTGTTTGTAGCTTTTTGTTGAATATCAACCAGGCTGATAATAATGTTATCCAGGCTTCACTGACGATCCAGGCGGCCCGGCCGGTTTATAACTCATCCTATGAGTCTCCATTGATTAATTTTATCGATGAGAATGTTTCCTTCCGTTACGTTGAATACCAGAACCTGGAATTTAATGAGAATCGTGTATCAGGCACTGATCCTGCAGCTTCTAACCTTACTGCGATATTTGCTTACTATATAAATATTATACTGGGCCTTGATTTTGATTCTTTCGCACTGCGCGGTGGTGATCCTTACTTTCAGAAAGCGCAGAATATTGTGAACAACGCCCCTGATGGACGGGATTTAACCGGATGGCGTGCATTTGACGGTCAGCGTAATCGTTACTGGCTAATGGAGAACCTTACTAACAGTCGTTATGCACTGATTCATGATGCATTTTATAGCTATTATAGATTAGGAATGGACAATATGTATGATAACGAAAGCGAAGCAAGGAACTCCATTATGAACACGCTTAATTTGCTGAGCAATCTGAGCAAAGATGCTCCCAATCTAATGATATTACAATTTTTCTTCCTTGGAAAAAGTAATGAATTTATCAAAATCTTTAAAAAAGCACCTGCTGATGAGCGTTCAAGAGCACTCGAGCTGCTGGCCAGGCTTGATGTTACAAATTCCAACCTTTATAAACAGGAGTTAAAATGAGCAGTTACTTTTGGTTTTTATCAATTTTTTTTCTTTTAGGTTGCCAAGGCAATTCAGACAAGAAATTAATTCCGGAAATGAAAATGACTACGGTTCTTTGGGACATGATACAGATTGATGAGCTTGCAGCGTTACGCCTGGCAAGGGATACAGGCAGAGACGAAAAGAAAGTAAGAACACTGCTTTACCAAAAAGTGTTTGATATTCACCAGGTGTCAGAAAAGCAGTTCTATAATAGCTATAAACATTATACATCTCATCCCGACAAGTTGAAAGTGCTTTTCGATACATTAGAAGCGCGGGGAATCAGGGAACGAATGGAACAAATGAACATTACTTTAAAGAAAGATTCGTTGCCCAAATAACCCGGAACTTGCCTTATTACTTATTTTTTAAGCTCCCGAACCAATTATGAATAAAGTAGTCGCAAATGCAGAAGAAGCCATAAGGGATGTACAAGACGGCAGCACTATTATGGTGGGTGGATTTGGTATATGTGGTATTCCTGAAAACTGCATTAGTGCCTTGGTGAAAAAAGGGGTGAAAGGTCTTACGTGTATTTCGAACAATGCCGGCATAGATGATTTTGGTCTTGGCCTGTTATTACGAACGAGGCAGGTAAAGAAAATGGTGAGCTCGTATGTGGGCGAAAATGCAGAGTTTGAAAAGCAATTGTTAAATGGTGATCTGGAAGTAGATCTTATACCTCAA
>JBBPYM010000373.1:0-3641 GCA_038199905.1 Chitinophagales bacterium
ATTAAAATTGAAAAAGTCCTCACCACTATCGTCCATCATTTACGAGATCACGAAGGATTATGGTTTTAGTGCAGCTCAAGCCGGTGAAATTATAGATCTGCTGGACAGGGAATCGGGCAAATACATTCAGTCGGCCGATAACCGCATTATCAAAAACAGAAACTGGCTGATCATCGCGCCGCGTGAAACAAGCAAAGCACAAAACATCATTATTGATAAAGATGAGGTAAAGCTTGTGTTTGAAGACGGAACGATAGAATTCGAGGAACTGTTGCTTGAAGCATACCAGGCATCCGCCAGTCCTGAAATCGCGCAATTTGATGCCGAAAAAGTTAAATTCCCTTTGTTGCTTAGAAAACGAAAACAGGGTGATTATTTTTACCCGATGGGTATGCAGAAGAAAAAAAAATTGAGTAGGTTTCTTGGTGATCTTAAAGTATCCGTAACAGCAAAAGAAAATACCTGGGTAATTGAGATGAATAAGAAAATCATCTGGGTAACAGGAAGACGGATCGACGACCGTTTTAAGATAACAGCCTCAACCAAAAAAGTGTTACAGCTTACATTTATCCCACGTGTTTATTGAGTATCATGCGAAGAAAGGTTGGCACCGCATCATAACTTGAATATAATTTTGTAAGAATAATGGTAAATAGCAAGCCATAGACAGCGCCCGTGAAGTGTGCGCCATGCCCAATATTACTTCCTCCTTTTTTAGCGAGGTAAGCTGATATGGCAAGAAAAAGAACCCCGAATATATAACCGGGAAGTGGAATAAAAAATACTAAAAGCGGCAGTGTGGGTTCCAGTATGATGGTGGCGAAAAGCACTGCAGACACTGCACCTGAGGCGCCCAGCGCACGATAACTAATATTATCTTTGTTTTTGAAATAATCAGGCAGGGTAGACACCACCATGGCGGTGACATACAGAACCAGGTAAAATATTCTGGCTTTGTCGCCAAAGATCTCAAACTGGGCAAACGTGTATTTTTCCAGCCTTACACCAAAGGACCAAAGGGTGATCATATTAAATAGGATATGAATCATGTCATCGTGGATCAGGCCATAGCTGAAAAAACGATAGTATTGTTTCTGGTGATTGATTGCGTACGGCCAGAACAACATATCTTCTTTCTCCTTTGGCCTGTTAAAAGCTACAAAGGAAACGAGGCAGGTAATAAGAATGATAGTAACAGTTATAGAAAACATTAAAATAATTTAGCTGTGTAAACGAAGATCGTAAAATTTTATGAGTGATGGTATTTTTCATTCCGCAGGATGGTACAAGCCCGGTACAGTTGTTCCGCAATGATCAACCTTACTAGTTGGTGCGGGAACACGAGTGGAGATAACGACCAGCTAAAATCAGCTCTTTTTAACACTGCTTCATCCAGTCCGAACGCGCCGCCGATTAAAAAAACTAGTTGCCGGGTGCTATTGTTAGCCTTTTCCTGTATCAGTTTCGCGAGAGTTTCTGACTGTAGCAATCGTCCCCGTTCATCAAGCGTTACAAGACAATCATCTTTTTTAAGCCAGCCAAAAATCAGTTCTCCTTCCTTTCTTTTAAGTTCAGATTCCGACATGGAACCTGCATTTTTTGGTGTGGGAATAATATGCCAGTCAACCGGGAAATAATGAGCGATACGTTTTGTAAAGTCTTCAACCCCGGTTTTAACATAAGGTTCATGAGGCTTACCCAATGACACCATCAGTATCTTCATAAATTGTAAAAATTAAACCGTTTAAGCACTTTGTAATTATGCTGGTATGTCCTGTTCATTATTCCTTAAAATTAAGTTTGATCCTTTGCAATTTATGGAGAATAATAAATTTCTAAAAGGCCTTGGCAAAGATGAGCTGGTTAAAAGACTTTTTTATGAGTATTTTCTCTGTACTTTGCTATCACGGCTTTAATGATAAACACAATAGCCACTATCATTTAATCAATTGTTTTACCTGATGGACAAAAGATCACTCAAACAGGAGTTGTTATTATTAATTTCCTGTTTCCTGGTTTCAAGGGTGGTCTTTAAACTAATGGGGGTTTCATTGGAAAACTCCGCTTTGTTGGAATACTGGCAATACCTGGATGTTAATAGCCTGACGAATAATTTATTAAACAGCCTTTGGTATCAGCACTCACAGCCCCCTTTGTTTAACCTGCTGCTGGGAATTATTTTAAAATGTAGCGGTACCCAAGCATACTTTTCGATAGAAATATTGCTAATGGCCGTGTCATTAATTAACGGGATACTATTGCTTGGTATAATGCGACATATCACAGTTCACAGCCGTCTTCCACTGGTGCTTTCACTGGTTTACCTGCTTAGTCCGGCAACAATATTGTATGAAAATGAAATTTTTTATACCAGCTTCCTGTCGATGTTATTACTGACTGCGGTACATTTCATGATAAATTTTGCCACACAACCAAACCGTTTAAACGCTTTCGGAATCTTTTGCACTTTAAGCCTGGTATGTTTAACAAAAAGTCTGTATCATTTATTATGGCTATCGTTGGTAGCAGGCATTTTTATTTATTTTTGGAAAAGAGAGATTAGGCAGTTGGTGCCGGCGGTTATGCTGTCATTAGTAATTGTTGGTGGATGGTACTTCAAAAATCAGCTAATCTTCAGCAGCTTCTCTGCCTCATCATGGACAGGTATGAACTTTTCACGGATAGTCTTTCAAAATGTGCAGGTAGCAGATTCACAGGATATAGCTTTTGTTCGACCGTTTATGCCTATTTCATATTATAAAAACTACATTTCTGATGATTACAAAGAAAAATATAGTGGTATCAACGACCCTGTTTTAATAAGTGAAACAAAAAATGGCCGGTTTATGAATATGAACAATGCCGGCTACCTGCAAGTGTCGCGCAAATTTATGGAAACTAGTACCAGGTATGCGGAACAACATCCTGGTCACTATTTGAGAAACGCATTTACAGCGTTCATTATTTATTTTACGCCTGCATCAAGTTATTTTAAGGTGAAGTCGAATAGTAACCGGATCAGGTATTACGACATGATCTATTCGTTTAACCTTGCACACCTGTTTGAGAAGGAGAAGCGAAAGAAGCAGGCGCTGGTAGTTGCGGCGGTGCCAAAATTCCTGGCTTATTTCCTGGTATTCTTTATAGTGTTGAGGGATATGTTTAGAAACGGAGCCAAACCAATGGTGGATATATTCATCATTACCACCATATTATTTTCACTTATAGTAAGCAGCCTGTTTGAGTATGGTGAGAATATGCGCTTTAGGTACGAAATGGAGCCGCTGTTCCTTGTGCTTGTGGCGAGGGCCATTATGATTGTAAGGAAGAAACAACCTTTAAAACAGTCCAAAACAATACCTGCATGACAGGAAGCAGTGAGCAACCGGCAAAAATAAACAACCTGTCTTCTGCAACCCGTCTTGCCAAAAGGGCGGGCTTAGACGGCTTTATTCTTTCCTTGTTTGTTATGATTTTCTTAGCCTGGTTATGGCCCGCAGCAGGTGAAAGGAATAGCCCCCTTCATCTTACGGATATCGCAAACAACGGGGTGTCATTAATTTTCTTTTTCTACGGCCTGCGGCTTAATACACAGCATCTTAAAGCAGGACTAAGCAAATGGCGACTGCACCTTGTAGTGC
>JBBPYM010000374.1:0-4500 GCA_038199905.1 Chitinophagales bacterium
CAAGAGAAGCAAGAAGAGTGGCACAGAGAGTTTCCTCTGTGCCACTCTTCTTGCTTCTCTTGTATTTCTCTGTGGTTAAAAAAATGTTGTGCAAAATAACTGGTAACTTTATCTTAGACCTATAATCAATCTCTTAAATATGAAATTCCCGAAAGGCATACTGCTTGCGATCATCTTATCAATCTTTCACTGTGATGGTTATGTGCAGACAAAACAACCCAATATCATCGTAATCCTGGCGGATGACCTGGGTTATGGAGATCTTGGTAGTTATGGGCATCCCACCATACTTACCCCATACCTCGATAAGATGGCCGCCGAGGGAATCAGGTTCACACAATTTTATGTAGCTGCGGCAGTCTGCACACCCAGCAGGGCAGCCCTTCTTACCGGTCGTTTAGGTATCAGAACCGGCATTTATGGAGAGCGTTCTGTATTGTTCCCTAATTCAGCGAGCTGCGCCTCCAGAATTGGATAAGGTGATAATGAGTACTGTGCAAAAATAAGAAATCAGCTATAAAATTGCATACTGACTGATGAAAAAACACTTTGTTATAACTTGCCTGCTTTGTACCATCGGCTTTCTTGCTATTGCCCAGAAAAGCAATAACGGGAAACCTAACATACTGATCATCCTTGCTGATGACCTTGGTTTAAACGATTTATCCTACACAGGCACCCCATACATCCGCACCCCAAATATCGACGGGCTGGCTAAAGCAGGCATGCGGTTTGAAAAGTTCTATGCAAATTCCCCCGTGTGTTCACCTACCAGGGCCTCGATCATGAGTGGCCGTTATCCTGAAATGGTGGGCGTTCCAGGTCTCGTCAGGTCTTTACCTGCGGAAAACTTTGGCTTCCTGAAACCGGATGCCACACTGCTGCCAAAACAACTGAAAGACGCAAACTATAAAACAGCTATTATTGGAAAATGGAACCTGGGATTGGAATCACCAAATACACCCAACGAGAAAGGATTTGACCTGTTTCATGGTTTCCTGGATGATATGATGGAAGACTACTGGACGCACCTCCGTAATGGCCAAAATTTTATGCGCGAGAATGATAAGGAAATTAGTCCTGCCGGACACGCCACGGACATATTCACCGGCTGGGCAGTTGAATATATCCAGCAGCAAAAAAATAATAAAGAGCCATTTTTTCTTTACCTGGCCTATAACGCCCCGCATTTCCCGGTGCAGCCGCCGGTAGATTGGCTGGAAAAGATTAGGAAAAGAGAGCCGGGACTAACCGAAAAAAGGGCAAAACTGGTGGCATTAACAGAGCATATGGACGACGGAATAGGGAAAGTAATCCGTTCACTAAAAGAAACTGGTCAGTATAACAATACGCTTATTATTTTCCTTAGTGATAACGGCGGCAACCTCGATGCGGGTGCCAACAACGGCTCGTTGAGGGATGGCAAACAGTCAATGTACGAGGGCGGCATCAGGGTGCCGGCAATCTTTGTATGGGTCAATCAAATTAAGGCAGGCTCTGTAAATTCACAACAGGCGCTAACTATGGATATCTATCCAACAGTTAGTGAGATCGCAGGAACAACCATCAATAATAAGATTGATGGTGTGAGCCTGCTTGCTATTCTTAAAGACCCCGCTGCAAAGCTTGCTGAAAGAAATGTATTTTTCACGCGACGGGAAGGCAATCCCCGGTATGGTGGTCAAACCATCCAGGCGGTTATCTCTGGCAACTGGAAGTTGTTGCAGAATAGTCCCTACGAGGCCTATGAACTGTACAACCTCGAAGCAGATCCATTGGAAAAACAGAATATCAAAAACACTGAACCCGATCAATTTAAACGGCTGCAGCAACTGCTGATAAAACAAATTCAGAAGGGTGGCAGTGTACCCTGGCAAAAGCCGGAAGCTGGCGACTGATGTTCGTAACTACGGATTTCCACCCGACATTTTTGATTGATTATTAATGGGTTATGAGCTGTTCGGACATATTCTGTTTCGCCTGCGGGTGCATAGCTTCTGCCCGCCTGATGATCACTACGCATACCGGTTTCATCACCAAAATATATAATAGCATTTTCTTTGCCACGACTGGATTGACTATTGGGCCATTGATTTCAACTATGAAGATAAAAAAGAGATCATAAAAATCATAACTGATATAGGCGAAACGGAAGAACAATGGACGGGCAACTACCTGTTTGAAAATGAATGGCAAAGTTTTCGCAACAAGAAAAATGCAACACTGGAGTTTACCAGTATTACGCATGAATATAAACAATCAGGCAAATATAAAATAATGGTCAAAGTCGTAGATATCTTAGGAATAGATACAAGTAAGATCATTGATGTAATGATTAAATGAAAAAGGAAGCGAAACATCTTTATCAAAAAGCCATTGACTCACTGACGTTGAGCATCGAACTCTTTAATCGGCCAAATAACTGCGGCAGGGTACACGGTGTTCTGATTTTTATGGATCATTCTTTTGAAATGTTATTAAAAGCAGCTATAATAAATAAGGGTGGTAGCATTAAAGAGCCGGGAGAGAAGCAGACAATTGGATTTAGTGCTTGCATCCGAAAAGGTTTTAGTGATGCAACCATTAAATTCTTGAATGAAGAAGAAGTTTTAACCTTACAGTCACTAAACGGCCTACGTGATGCGGCGCAGCATTATACTTTGGAGATGTCTGAGCCCATTTATATATACAGGCCCAAGCAAGTCTTACCTTATTTCGGGATATAAAGAAACGAGTATTTAAGATTGATTTAAAGACAGGATTACCTGTAAGGGTATTGCCATTGTCTACAATGCCGCCTATGGACATCCAGGCATTTTTCGATACAGAAGTTTCAGACATAAAAAAACTACTAACACCTGGAAGTCGGAGGAAGTTAGAGGCCAGTGAAAAGTTAGAGCATTAGCTATTATGAAAAATTCTATTCAAGGAAACGACTCACAACCTTCAGATGCAGAATTGAACTTACTTATTAAACAACTGGCTAACGGTTCTACCTGGAATCAAACATTTCCTGGTGTTTCAACTCTTTCCTTCACCCATAATGGTTACGGGCCATCGCTCGATCTCAGGATAACTTAGTCTGCAGGCATACCGATCACGATCGTTCCTATTGGAACACCTGGTGAAGCAGTTTTAGCCATCAAGAGAGTGAATGAATTGGATTATTTTAATCTGACCGTAACAGATCTATGTTCTAAAACTAATGTCAGCCAAAAGAAGGTATTAGCAGTAATTAAAGAATTGCAAACTCAGCAGAATCCTGACGCATTCAAAGAGATTAAATGAGTTCTCAAGTTCATAAGCGATACAGCCCACTTGCTCTTGATATTTTGAAAAAAGAATTGCCAAAAATGGATATGAATGACGTTTGGCAGAGAAACAGACCTCAAAGCTTGAAGAAGAAAAAAAACTAAAATTGGCATAGGGAATTAACTAAAGATATTCTCTTAACGATTAATATTTAATTCACCTAGGATCTTTTCCAATCCGAAGATGAACTCGAAATCAAATAAATTTAGTCACCTTTCGAACTTGTGAGATGAATGTTTTCATTAACTAAAGGTTCTTATTCTCATTGATTCATTTGGATAAAATAAATGGAAGGAACCGGCGAACAAAAAAATGACAAGCCAGTAATTAGAAAATTCGAACAGTATTACTTTGGCTGCCATTATTCATTTGGAAGCTTCTAACAAGCTTATGTTGTCAGATCCGATTCTATCTAATTTATCAATTGCGCATTAAGGAATTTACTTTCATAAATTACTGGGTAGCTGGGGCGTTGATTATAATAGTCGGTGTGCTTTAAAAGCTTCTGAATAAAGGTCCGTCTTATTTTGACATCCCTAGTTTAAACACTGAGTTGTATATCACCAAAAACATCTTGCGGACAGTAACCATAATTATTGGTATCGTCTTCTCCTTTATAGTGCTGTCCTTTAATGTTTTCTATAATTACTTCGGGCGATTTGCCTTTACTCAGTTTTTTACCAGTCGGCATATTACGCAATTCTATCTTATTTAATACATTATGTCTAAATAATTGATACATAACTATATATTAGCTAAAGTACGTAAGATAAATTAAGCCAACACAAGACGTTCCTTTCTTGCCACCTCGGTTAAATTCTCGCAATAAACATGCTTACCAACCAACCTATCCATGTTGCCTTACACCGTTCTCCGCTATCACATTTTTATAGATCGATAACAACTGTTGAAAATTCTTTTCCGGTGTATAATATTCCTCGTAAGTGGAGCGGGCATTAATTTTATATACCGCTTGCTGCGCTTCATCAAAACTCTTCCATTGCTCCAAATGTGCTTTAAGATCCTGCTCGTTACCAGCTTCAAAATGCAAACCATTATATCCATCACTGATCATGCTTTCCATGGCGCCAAGCCGTGATGCGATTACCGGCACGCCACATGCAAAAGCCTCGATGATGGTAAGCGGCATACCTTCATACCATACCGACGGGAAAACCAACGCCGTGC
>JBBPYM010000375.1:0-15865 GCA_038199905.1 Chitinophagales bacterium
CCATGGCGCTTACAACAAAAGGCTGTGAAAGAATCATGGCTGCTGCCGCTCGCCAAAACAGGCTGGTTTTTTGTGTGATGCAGAACAGGTTTTCACCACCCGCGCAATGGCTCAAAACTGTTCTTTCCCAAAATATACTGGGTAGGATATTAATGGTACAGGTTAGCTGTTACTGGAACCGTGATGAGCGCTATTATTCAGAAAACAGTTGGCACGGCAGCAAAGAACTGGACGGCGGCACACTCTTCACCCAGTTTTCACATTTTATCGATATTCTTCTCTGGTTCTTTGGAGATATTACCAATATCGTTTCGAAATTGAATAATTTTAATCACCAGCAAACGATAGCGTTTGAAGACTCGGGTACAATAACGTTCGATTTTGTAAACGGCGGCATGGGTTGTTTAAATTATTCTACCTGCTCCTGGGACAAAAACCTCGAAAGCAGTTTAACCATGCTGGCGGAAAATGGCGCGGTAAAAATCGGCGGACAATACATGGATGAGGTTGAATTTTGCCATATCAAAAATTACACGATGCCTGCATTGTCTTTAACCAGTCCACCAAATGATTACGGCAGTTACAAGGGATCTGCTGCTAATCACCATTACGTGTATGAAAACCTGGCTGATATATTAACAGGAAGATCAACAGCCGGCACAAACGCTGCTGATGGGAAAAAAGTAGTGGAAGTTATTGAAAAAATGTATGCAGCGGCGGTTAACCAGGCAATGCCTTAAGTCTGTTTTTAAAGATTATTTATTCCTCAACAAGCTCATGAATAGTTCGTTATTGATCGCTTTCAGAAAAATTAAAAAAATGCTGTCCGGCAACAAGTTCGGATGGTCAGGCGATTACAATAGCTGGCAGGAAGCTGTAAATAAATGTACCGGTTACAATGCGGCCAACATCCTGGAAAAAGTAAAAGCTGCCACTCTTAAAGTTAAAAATGGGGAAGCTGCTTATGAAAGGGATTCGGTACTTTTTGATAAACCGGAATTTTCCCAACCACTATTATCAACAGTGCTTTGGGTGGCATTAAACAACAATGGGCATCTTAACGTGACCGACTTTGGCGGCGCGCTGGGAAGCAGCTATTTCCAAAATAAAAGGTTCCTTGATGCTGTCATTCATCTTCGTTGGAACGTGATAGAACAGCCGAATTTTGTAGAAACGGGCAGCAAATTTATCGCAAATGAAAAGATCCGGTTTTTTTCCACCATTGCTGAAGCCGACTCCACATTTAAAACCAACCTGCTGGTAATTTCATGTGCCATTCAATACATGGAAAAACCATACGAATTAATTGAACAGCTTACAGGGTTCAACATACCGTACATCCTGGTTGACAACACACCCTATAATTACGAAGGCAGGGATCGCATTACCGTCCAGGAAGTGCCACCATCAATTTATACAGCATCCTACCCTTGCTGGTTCCTGGATTACAAAAAAGTTATACAGGCATTCAGTAAAAAATATAGCCTTGTAAGCGAACACAATAATGAAGATTTTATTGAACTGGATGGACGTAAAATTCGCTACCAGGGATTTCTGATGGAACGGAAAAAATAACCTTATGAAAATCATTGACACCATATTAACCTCTTCTTTTTTCGAGAACAAACCACCCGTGCTGATTGATATCGGTGCCTCCGGAGAGATAAATGCAAAATGGAAAAAGATCGCTCCTTACTCAACTTGTATTGCTTTTGATGCAGACGACCGCGAGTTTACTGTTAATGAAAAAACAGCTTCTGGCTATAAAAAACTGCTGGTAATAAACCGGATCGTTACGGCTGAAGCCACCACCGCTACTGACTTTCACCTGACTGCTTCACCCTTCTGTTCAAGTCTTTTAATGCCTGATGCGGAAAAATTACGGCCCTGGGTATTCCAGTCTTTATTCAAAGTAGAGAAAACGGTACAACTTCCTGCTATTACGCTCAACCAGACTTTGCAGCAGGCTGGCATTCAATATATCGACTGGTTTAAAACGGACACGCAAGGCACCGATCTGCGCTTGTTCCTTAGCGTTACCGAAGATACAAGGGCCAATATACTAGCAGCGGAATTCGAACCAGGCATCATGGATGCCTACAAAGGAGAAGATAAACTATTTATGTTGATGAACCAGATGCAAGAGTCGGGCTTTTGGTTATCCTCGATGGAAGTGAAAGGCACGCAACGTTTAAATGAAAAGTACGTAAAATTATTTGGCAACTTTAACGCAACCAGGATGGTAAGGAGGTCACCCTGCTGGGCAGAAACCACTTATTTGCGAAACCCAATTTATGCCGGCACAAGGGAGTTGTTGTTACTGGTGGTATTCGCGCTGCTTGAAAGACAATACGGGTTCGCATTAGAAGTGTGTGATACTGCTATTGACAAAACAGGTGAATCCATATTTAGTACCTGCAGGCAGGCCGTTCTGCAGCAACTAAAAAATGAAAAACTTAAACTTCCGCTGGTAATGCTGAAGAAACAATTAAATAAGTTATTTGCCGATATAAATGCTTAATTTCTGCACCCTTTTTAATACCAATTACCTCGCGCGCGGGATGGCAATGTACCAGTCACTCGAAAGAACGGGTGCAGCATTTCATCTGTATGTATTTGCATTTGATGATAACTGTTATGCATACCTGCGAAAGCTCGCCCTTCCCCATCTGACCCCAATTTCGCTGACCCAGTTTGAAGGGCCGGCATTGTTGTCAGTAAAGTCAACGCGGTCCATGGCTGAATACTGCTGGACCAGCACGCCCTTCACCATCTTATTTTGCCTCGAGCATTATAACCTGCCGAACTGCACCTACCTCGACGCTGACATGATTTTTTATAAAGATCCGCAGGTGCTGATTGATGAGATGGGTGATAAAGCTGTACTGATCAGCGAACACCGATATCCTAAAATTTATGACCAGTCCTGGTACAGCGGAATTTACTGTGTACAGTTCATGTGTTTTAAAAATAATGACGCTGGTCTTAAAGTTTTGAACTGGTGGAAAGACCGCTGCTTCGAGTGGTGTTACGGCAGGCTTGAAGATGGCAAATTCGGTGACCAGAAATACCTTGATGACTGGACAACCCGCTTTGACTGCGTGCACGTAATGCAACACCCGGGCGGTGGAGTGGCACCATGGAACCTCGTATTATATGATTTTTATGACGACGCCGGCATTAAATTGATCGAGAAAAAAAAC
This sequence comes from Chitinophagales bacterium, assembly GCA_038199905.1. Classification (GTDB taxonomy): domain Bacteria; phylum Bacteroidota; class Bacteroidia; order Chitinophagales; family Chitinophagaceae; genus JADCRZ01. The sequence continues at coordinate 3,204 of JBBPYM010000375.1, forward strand.
CGCCGTAAATACGACCTTGTATTTTTTCATTTTCATGGAGTTCAGTTTTACACAGATAATATGTTTTCGCTCGCGGGACCCTTATATGAAATTTTGCCGTCGGTTAAGAAGCTGGTATATTTCCCTTACATCCATCAGCTGCTTGATATAGCCGCGTTAATTGAGCAGCAACAGCCTTTATTGAACGCTAACGGCGCGCTCAAACCTTCTTTGCCAAGACAGAAAATTTTCATTCGCTATCTCCGGGACCACCTGAACGCTTTTACGAGAGATTTTGGGGCAATGTTCCGTTTAAAAAACTATAATTTTAAAAATCATTATCATACACACAGTTCAAAAATGAAATTTTAAGTTACCATGTTACCATAAAGCATGAACTTTGATTTTTTTGATTTTTTATTCTCAAAATTTCCGAATGGCTTACCTTATCGACCTGAAAACATTTACTGACAAGCGGGGAAACCTCACGGTTATCGAAAAAACCGTTCCTTTCGACATAAAAAGAATTTTTTATATATACGGTGTAGATGAGTCGGTACGTGGCGGTCATCGCCATCATAACACCCGGCAGGCTGCCATCTGCATACAGGGCGCGTGTAAAATTCAGAATAACGACGGGCAAACGCAAAATGAATTTGTGCTTGATCGTCCAGACAAATGCCTTATCCTGGAACCAAATGACTGGCACACAATGAGCTCTTTTTCTTCCGACGCCATCCTGATGGTGCTGGCTTCCGAATATTTTAACCAGAACGACTATATCTTTGAGCCTTATGCCAACGATTGAATATGAAAACCTTGGTAAGCTTAACCAGGGCTTTTTTGAGGAATACCGCAACTCCTTTAACCAGGTTCTTAACAGCGGCTGGTATATACTCGGCAACAACGTAAAAAATTTCGAAGAGCAATTTGCCGCTTACTGCGGCACCAACTATTGTACCGGGGTGGCAAACGGACTTGACGCCCTCATTCTTTCCCTGAAGGCCTTTGCTTTTAACCAGGGAGATGAGGTGATCGTTCCTTCAAACACGTATATTGCCACCATACTTTCCATCCTGCACAATCAACTTAAACCCGTACTGGTAGAGCCCAACATCGGCACCTATAATATTGACCCGGATAAGATCGAGGAAAAGATAACTTCAAAAACCAGGGCAATTCTGGTAGTGCACCTCTACGGAAAGTTGTGTGATATGGATAAAATAAATGCGATTGCAGACAGGTTTAACCTGAAAGTTATCGAAGACTGCGCGCAGGCTCATGGCGCTTCACTAAATGGCCGGCGTGCTGGCAACTTTGGTCATTTTGGTGCCTTTAGTTTTTACCCGACCAAAAACCTCGGCGCCCTGGGTGATGCCGGTGCCGTCACTTGTAACGACGAGAGCCTTCAAAAATTAATCGGCACTTTACGAAACTATGGTTCAATAGTAAAATATTATAATGATGAAGTGGGTTATAATTCGCGCCTCGATGAAATGCAGGCGGCATTCCTTTCTATAAAACTCGCAAAACTTGACCGCATTAACGAGCATAAAAGAGAACTCGCCGCGCTTTACCAGTCGGGCTTAAGAGAAGATTTTATTAAACCGCTTATACAAGACGGTTATATTGATGTATATCATATTTATAATATCCGCCATGCCCGCAGAGATGCGTTGAAAGAATACTTAGCGCAGCATGACATCAAAACAGAGATACATTATCCCATTGCGCCTAATAAACAGAAAGCAATGGTTGGGATACTGGATGACACGGATACACCTATCTCAGCAGAAATTCACCGCACAACGCTTAGCCTGCCTATCTCGTATTTTCACACGCCATCAGATGTAATGCAGGTAATAGAAATAATGAATAAATTTTAACGGCATGGGTGATATACGAAAACAAAGCATTTCTTCCTCCGTGCTGATTTATCTAGGCTTTGCTTTTGGTGCGCTAAACACATATCTATATACCAAACAGGGATTTTTCGATCCAGAACAATATGGATTGATACAGGCGATGGTGAGCATCAACCTGGTGCTGTACTCCGTTGCAGGACTGGGAGTGGCCAGCCTGATGAGCCGGTTTTACCCTTATTATCATGACAGCCTGAAAAAAAATGAGAACGATCTGCTGGCAATCGGTTTCATCATCTCTATGGTGGGCTTTATTTTGGTAGTAGCAGGCGGGATAGTTTTTAAACCACTGTTTATTCAGAAGTTTTCTGAAAAGTCGCCACAAGTAGTAAACTACTATTTTTGGTTGTTCCCGCTGACTTTCTTTTACCTCATTTTTTCGATACTGGAAGCGCATGCATCCATCTACAAAAGAACAGTGTTTCCCAACTTCCTGCGGGAAGGGGCTATCAGGATTTTCACGACCATTATGATCATCCTTTATATTTTCAAGATCATTTCGTTTGATACTTTCGTTAAGATTTTTGCCTGCAGTTACGCCGTTACTGTGATAATGCTTTTCCTTTACCTCAAAAAATATGGCGAGTTTAAACTTGTATTTAAGTTAAGTAGTGTTACAAAGAAGAAAGGCAGAGAGATAGCTTTATTTATAGGTTATGTTTTCGCCGGCATCGTGATCTCAACGGTGGCCCAGCAATCAGACAGCATTGCAATCACTAACCAGTTGGGTGTTGCAGCCCTGGCAGTTTTTACCCTCAGCTCTTATATCGCCACCGTAGTGCAGGTGCCGCAGCGGAGCATGGTCGCCATCGCAACCCCTTATATGGCACAGGCCTGGAAGGATATGAACTACGCGGAGATACAACGTATTTATTTCCGCAGTTCCATCAACCTCCTGATAATCTCTATTTTCATTTTCGGCAACATCTGGCTGAATATTGATGAAGGATATAAACTGATGAATATTGACAAAGCATATGAAGCAGGTAAGTATGTAGTCCTTTTACTGGGTATTGCAAAAATAATCGACATGGGAACTGGTGTTAACAGCCAGTTGTTGTACACTTCGCCATCCTGGCGTTTTGAATTCTATGCGAATATGTTAATGGGCGCGATGGCTCTTCCACTAAATTATTTCCTGGTGAAAAATTACGGTATAATTGGCGCCGCATATGCCAATGTAATTTATGGCACCATCTATAATGCCGTACGCATACTGTTCATCTATAAAAAGTACAACATGCAACCTTTTACTGTAAAAACGATCTGGGCGGTCGTTTGCGGACTAGGTGTTTATTTTATTGTATATTTTGTGGCAGGGAGTTTACAGGGATGGGGCGGAATGATCGGCAAGTCGGCAATATTTTCTGTCTTGTTTGTTATAATTGTGTATTACCTGAACCTCACACCTGATTTTTTACCGATAGTAAATTCAGTAAGAGCCAAGCTCAAACGCAGGTAGCTTTTCAAGAAAAAGCTGCATTCCTTTTTTCTTTTCTTTGTTAAGGTTATAATCTATACTACTTGTATAGTATCTCTTCAGATCAAATACGGGATAAGGATTTAAGCGTACTACTTCATCTATATTATCGAGTCCAACTTTGTTAGCTTCATTAAATGCGGCTATGAATTTGTCATCAAGTGGCTTGTTGCTGATCCATGCCGCAAACACAAAAGGCAATCCTGTAAACTCTTTCCAGGCCATGCCCAGGTCATAAACATACGGAGATATAGTTCGTTGCTGCAGCGCCCTGTCACCAATTACCAGGCCGGCAGTAGTACCTTTTATCTGTTCGCGAAAATCTTCCCGGGCATCAATTAATCCAGGTGTTATTTTCCAATAATCTCGCAGTAGTATTTTTGTAAGCGCTACGGAAGTTCTGCTCTGGTAGTCGAGTAATACCTGTGTAACATCTTCAAGCGGTGTTTCGCTGAATAAACAAACAGAACTCACTTCTCCTTCCGCACCGATGCAATAGTCGGATATAATGTGAAACTGTTGCATTTCTGGGATGATGGCTACCGGCACCAGTCCTACATCAATCTCATCATTTAATAACATAGCCGCGATGCGGGATGGGTAATCATTGATCAATACAACCTCGTCTCTCATCAAGCCCTGTTCAAAACCATATACTAATGGTTTTGTGTTAAGATAACTAACCGCCCCTATTCTTATTTTACCAGGCATATTCATTTTTCTTAATCCTTTCAAAATACCAAACAAACGAAATAACATTCAGTTTAAAGCACTGATTGAACAATGGCTTCTGTCGGCTCTCAGCCCAAACCCCTACATCATACCCGAATAATTTATTAACTATGGCCGGTTTCGTTTAATTTCGCAAATGTACATCGTCAATTAATATTTCATTGGTCTTTTAACTATTACAATGGAACTTAATACACTTACAGCCATATCTCCCATCGACGGTCGTTACCGTAAGCAGGTCCACCATCTTGAAGATTATTTTTCAGAATACGCACTGATGAAATACCGCGTAACGGTGGAAATTGAATATTTTATTTTCCTGGCCGACAAAAAGTTTTTTGACCTTACCGCTAAGCAAAAAAAACAATTGAAAGCTGTAGGCGAAAACTTTAGTCTTGAAGACGCGCGCGAAATAAAGGAAACAGAAAAAATTACCAACCACGACGTTAAAGCGGTTGAATATTTTTTAAAGTCCAGGTTAAACGAAGCAGGGGCTGAAGAAGGTAATGAGTGGGTTCATTTCGGTTTAACCTCACAAGATATAAACAACACGTCGGTTCCGCTGGCTTGGAAACATGCCATAGAGATTGAATACCTGCCTCTTATACTCAATTTAAACCAGCAGTTACAAATACTGGCGCAGGATTGGAAAAGCATTCCGATGCTTGCCCGTACACATGGCCAGGCGGCAAGTCCCACGCGTTTAGGCAAGGAGATAATGGTTTTTGTTGAAAGGATTCAAAACCAGGTGGAGCAATTTATACATATTCCGTTTACCGCCAAATTCGGCGGTGCCACGGGCAACTTTAATGCGCATCATGTGGCTTTTCCAAAAAAAGACTGGATAAAACTTGCCAATGAATTTGTGGAGAAAAGGCTGGCTTTGCAACGACAACAGTTCACGACGCAGATTGAACATTACGATACCCTTGCGGCGCATTTCGACACCATGAAAAGGATCAACACCATACTCATTGATCTTTGTCGCGATCTCTGGACCTATGTTTCAATAGATTATTTCAAACAGAAATTAAAAAAAGGGGAAATCGGTTCCTCGGCGATGCCGCATAAGGTAAACCCGATCGATTTTGAAAATGCTGAGGGAAACCTGGGTATTGCCAATGCAATTTTTGAACACTTATCAGCAAAGCTTCCCATATCGCGTTTACAAAGAGACCTGACGGACTCCACGGTATTGAGGAATATTGGCGTGCCTTTCGCGCATACCATGATTGCCATAAAATCCATTGAAAAAGGACTTTCGAAGCTGGTGCTTAATGAAACTAAAATTATTGAAGACCTCGAAAGTAACTGGGCCGTCATAGCGGAAGCCATCCAAACCATCCTGCGCCGCGAGAACTATCCCAAACCTTACGAGGCATTGAAGGAACTCACAAGAGGCAACAACAAAATAACCAAAGAAGCCATCCACCAGTTTATCGACGGACTAACGGTACCGGCTACTGTAAAAAAGGAATTAAAAAGAATTACACCGCAGAATTATACAGGCGTGTTTATAGATTATTAACTTCCTATGAGGTATGGGGTATGGGGTAAGAGGTGGATGAGTTTGTAACGGAACTTTATTATCAACCCTTAGCACAAACCAAAGCCAGCACGCTATCAAAAGGCCTTAGTGTTCTTTGTGCCTCCTTTGTGTGCTTTGTGGTTAAAAAAAATGACCGCATACCTGGTTGTATAGATTTTTTTTAACCACAAGGAACACAAGGAAGGCACAAGGCACACGAAGAGAGCGTGCGCATTTATTAAAAACCCTCATCACAAACCAAAGCCAGCACGCTGTCGAAAGGCCTTAGTGTTCTTTGTGCCTCCTTTGTGTGCTTTGTGGTTAAAAAAAATGACCGCATAGAAGTTGCCGTCCACCTAAAACAACCCTGATCTTACCTATGAATCTCCGATGTAAAATGAAAAATTATATCCGGGTTATTGATCCTTTCGGTATTCAGGAACCATTCACTCTGCGCAAGGTAAACCAGGTTACCGTCCTTATCTTCCCCTACATTGGCTGCCTTAAAACGAGTAAAGTCAAGCAGTTTTTTAGGATCGTTACTGGTTATCCAGCAGGCCTTGTAAAAAGGCAATGAATTCAACTGCACAGAAGCTCCATACTCATGCAGCAGTCGATATTGAATCACTTCAAACTGTAGTTCACCAACACAGCCAATAATTTTTCTGTTGCCTCCGTATTGGGTGAATAATTGCGCCACCCCCTCATCCGTCAATTGTAAAAGGCCCTTTTCCAATTGTTTTGTTTTCAACGGGTCCTTGTTCACCACTTCTTTGAATATCTCTGGCGAGAAGGATGGGATGCCGGTGAAGAAAAAATCTTCGCCTTCCGTCAGCGTATCGCCGATCTTGAAGTTGCCGGTATCAAACAAACCTATCACGTCACCAGGGTATGCTTCATCAATAACATCCTTGTCCCTGGCGAGGAAAGTGTAGGGATTGCTGAACCTCACCTCCTTGTGTAACCGAACATGGTGAAAATATTTATTTCTTTCGAACCTGCCGGAGCAAACACGCAGGAACGCGATCCTGTCGCGGTGTTTGGGATCCAGGTTGGCGTGGATCTTAAAGATAAAGCCGCTGAACTTATCTTCGTTTACGTCCAGCAAACGCGTAGATGTTTCGCGGCTTCTTGGTGTTGGCGCGATGCGTACAAAAGTGTCGAGCATCTCTTTCACCCCGAAGTTGTTTACTGCACTACCGAAAAATACCGGTGCCACTTTTCCGGCAAGGTAATCCGACACGTTCAGTTCGCCATGTACGCCATCAACCAGCTCCACATCATCACGCAGTGTGGCGGCATCCCTTTCACCTAATCTTCCATCCAGTTCAGGCAATGAAAGGTCGCTGATTTTCACTACTTCTTCGCCGGTGGCTTTTGTGTTGGCGGTGAACAACACCAGGCTCTTTTCGTACAGATTGTATACGCCCTTAAATTCTTTCCCGCTGTTGATGGGCCAGGTCATTGGGTGGAGTGGCAGGTTTAATTCTTTTTCCACTTCTTCCAGCAGGTCAAAACGATTTTTACCGTCGCGATCAAGTTTGTTGATGAAAACAATTACGGGCGTATTGCGCATGCGGCATACTTCCATCAGCCTGCGGGTTTGAGCTTCCACGCCGTTCACACTGTCAATCACCAGGATCACGCTGTCTACAGCGGTTAATGTTCTGTAAGTATCTTCAGCAAAGTCTTTGTGACCGGGAGTATCGAGGAGATTTATCAGGTGACCATCATATTCAAAACTCATCACAGAAGTAGCAACGGAAATGCCGCGCTGCCGTTCGATCTCCATGAAGTCACTTGTCGCGTGTTTTTTGATCTTATTACTTTTTACAGCTCCCGCCGTTTGGATAGCACCTCCAAATAACAGCAGCTTTTCGGTAAGGGTTGTTTTACCCGCATCCGGGTGAGAGATGATCGCGAAAGTCTTTCTTTTATTAATCTCGTTTGTGTACTTCATAATTTCGAGCCGCAAAGGTAAGTTATCATTTACACACATTTACCGCAAAGAAAGGCCATTAGGAACCCCAGCGTAAAGAACTCTGTGTTCCTCTTTGCGCTTCCTCTTCGCGTTTTTTGCGGTTAATTTATCTAAACTCTAAGGCTCTATGTTCAAACATCCGCCACCTTAAAAGGCTTCACTTCTATCTCCTGCCAAACATTGCCAGTGATATAAGGATCATTATCCAGCCATTGTTTCAGCCCCTCTTCAGATTCAAACTGAACGACCATAACCGATCCTGTCATTTTGCCTTCTTTATCAAGCGTAGCACCGGCAACCACAAGGTTGTTGGTCTCTTTTAACTTTCTTGCACCATCAAGATGGCCCGAACGAGCCGCCATTCTACGTTCAAGGGCTTCCGGGTCGGTGCCGTCTTTGGCATTAACTACAAACTGTAACATGATTTATAGGTTTAATATGTAAGAATCATTGAAATCAACATTTAAAATAGCTCCACCTTCCACTGCCGTTCGAAAAACTCGCCAGGTTCCAGTTCCTCTATGCCCTCTTTTTCTGTGAGTTGCTGGTTGGAATGTACACTGTCGGCGATACCGCACCAGGGCTCTATACATACGAAGTCGGCATTTTTTGCCGCCCAGATGCCGAGAAAAGGAAAACCGGGATAATAAAAGGTAAGCCCGTGCTCGTTTCTAGCACTCTTTAAAGAAACGCGGTCCGATAAAAGATTCTTGAACACCAACGCATCACTGCTAAATAATTCTTTGGTCAGGAACAATTGATTATCATGATCCAGCACGTTCACCGGCGGTTCATCAATAAGACCATCGGGCGAGACAGGCCAGCGGCCAGCGGTTTCCTTGGTACCGAATTCCAAAAAATAATCCTCATAAGCCAACCCCGCGATCAGCGGCACTTTAAAAGCCGGGTGACCGCCGACTGAAAATAACATCGTTTTCTCATCTTCGTTTTTAACCGTATAAGTTACACCGAGGTAATGCTGGTCCAGGGAATAGGTTACAACGAGTTCAAAAACGAAAGGGTAGTTTTCCAGTGTGCTCGCATTACTTTTTAGCGACAGGCTAATGGAAGATGTTGACTGATGCACCAATTCAAATTCGCTCTCACGTCCGAAGCCGTGGCGACTAAGTTTATAAGGCTTGTCCTCGTAGTAATAAGTATCGTTTTTTAAAGTGCCTACGATAGGAAAAAGTATTGGCGACTTTTTCCCCCATACGGTGGGATCGCCATTCCAGAGATATTCCAACTGGTGTTGTTTGTGAAAGATGCTATCGAGTTCGGCGCCTTTGGACTTTATTTTTACTGAGAGGACGTTATTTTCTATGATAAACATGTTTCCAGTTTTACGTTTTTAGTGAATATTTTTTATCCGCAGCGGAAACACAGGTTGATTAGCGTGCCGCATCACCAGTTCATATTACATCGCATCTACATCTGGTATCACGGTAACCATACGGAACCTTTTATCCTGGTGCATCTCTGCCCCTGTTTGAACAATGCTTTGTTTGCAGTTATTTATCAACCCCGCATCCTTTGGCAATTTAAATAAAAGTTCCATTAGATACTGGTTACGAACACGATTAACCACCGGAGCCGCCGGACCGACCATGTATTTATCAAAATGTTGCCTCATCACACCGGCAAAAAACATTGCCGCTGCCGTTACTACTTCATTGTTTTTATGCCGAAAAGTTATCTTGATGAGCCTGGAATAGGGTGGGTAGAAAAAATTTTTTCGATTAACGATCTCCTCTTCATAGAATTTTTTATAATCGTGCTGTTTTACCAGTTGTATCACCGGGTGTGTAATGTTTCGAAGCTGTATGAGTACCAGCCCCTGTTTATCTTTCCTGCCCGCGCGGCCACTAACCTGCTCCATCATCTGGAACGACCTTTCATTTACCCTGAAATCGGCAAAACCCATAATCGCATCAGCATCGAGTATCCCTACCAGTGATACATTATCAAAATCCAATCCTTTTACCACCATCTGCGTACCAACGAGTATGTCTATGCGCTTTTGCTCAAACAACTGTATCAGGGTATCGTGCGCATGTTTGCCTTTAACGGCGTCTATATCCATTCTCGCAACTTTGGCTTGCGGAAACATTTCCTGCAATTCTTCCTCGATTCTCTCCGTTCCAAAATTCGCTTGCGAGAAATGGTGATTGCCACACGCTTCACAGGTTGTGATCATCGGATACCAGGTACCGCAATAGTGACACTGCAGCCTGTTGGAAATTTTATGATAAGTGAGTGAAACATCACAATACTTACAATGTGGTATCCAACCGCATGTCATACAAACCTGGTAAGGTGAATAACCCCGCCGGTTTTGAAATAAGATCACCTGTTTTTGTGCTGCCAGGCTTGCTTCTATTGCATCATTTAGCGGCGGGGAGATAATAACTTTGCCTTTGTCTTTACTAAAAATTTTCTTGGTATCAACGATTTCAATAGTGGGCAGACCTATCCCGCCATATCGCTCATTCAATTCTACCAGCCCATATTTGCCATTGGCGGCATTGTAATAACTTTCCATTGATGGGGTTGCACTGCCCAGCAACACATTAGCGGGAAAAAGCGATGCAAAATAAATCGCGGCATCACGTGCGTGGTAACGAGGGGCGGGATCTTGTTGTTTGAAGGAAATATCCTGCTCTTCATCACAAATAATCAGACCCAGATCCTGGAAAGGAAGAAACAGGGAGGACCTTGCGCCGAGGATAATCTTAGCTTCACCGGTTTTTACTTTATGCCATATCTCCACCCGCTCATTCTGGTTAAATTTGGAATGATAGACGGTTATATGTCCGCCGAAATGTTTTTGTAACCGGCGAATAACCTGTGATGTAAGGGCTATCTCCGGCAGCATGTACAATACCTGTTTGCCCTGCCTGAGCAGATCGGCGATCAGTTTAATATAGATGAGCGTTTTCCCGCTGGAAGTAACACCATGCAAAAGACAAACCTGTTTTTCACTAAAAGATTTCTGCACTTTTTCATAAGCCGACTGCTGCACATCACTAAGTTCAAAATCTATGTTGGTATCTTTTGGCAGATATTTTATGCGCTCAACGGCACGCTTCTCAACCAGTAAAATGTTTTTTTCGGTCAGTCCTTTCAACTGTGCCGCGGAAGCATTCGCCTTTTTTAGCAGGGCAGGCTGGGTAACTTCTCCTTCTGTTTTCCGCAGGTGCAAAAAAGCCAGCAATAATTCCATTTGCCTCGGGGCTTTTGACCAGTTGTTTAACAGGTCTGATAAAGCATCGTCATTGTCAAAAGAAGGGTTAAGCAAGACATAGTTTTCTTTTTTTGTTTTATAGTTATTTTTCAGCTCCTCCCAAACAAAACAAACTTTCTTTTCGATAAGCCGGTTTATTACGGGGTAAACATGGTTAGCATCGAGTATTTGCTGCACTTCCGCCAGCTTAAGTTCCTGCTTCAGGAGAAGGGCTTCGGCTACTAAAAACTCTTCATCATCGAGGTGGGAAAAATCCTCTCCTGCTTCTTCATTGAATAACAAAACCGTTTCACTGCTGAGCTTAAAATGAGTCGGCAGTGCCGCCTGCATTACTTCTCCCTCGCTGCAGAGGTAGTAGGCAGACATCCATTGCCATAATTTCATTTGTTGTGGAACAACGATTGGCTCGGGGTCGAGCACATTTAAAATATCTTTGGGTACAAAAGCCATCGGCTTATCATTATGTATACGCTTCACTATACCCGCGTATTTTTTGTTCTTACCTAAAACAACCTCTACCCTGCACCCTGCCTTCACCTGGTCAATCATTTCTTGCGGAACGGACCAGGTATAATTTTTTGGTAGCGCCAGTGGAATGATTACTTCTACGTACGCCGCCGGCGTCACGATGAACAATCCTTCACTATCGGCGGCTGATCTCAAAATGGCTGTATGTTTTTAGTTTCAGGGATGTCCTTGTATTGCGCCCACTTTCTCAATTCGGCATCCATCATGTTATATACCTTATTTTTTAACTTGTCTACATCCTGCATTGTTAAGCCGTTCACAGGCACTTCTTCCATGAAGATCGCCCTGGAAATACCTGGTGTAAGAGAAAATACGCTGTTATAATGTAACCGGTTCAACGTATCAGGAAAAACAATTGGTTTGATGGGCGTCTGTGTTTCTACCGCGATACGAAAAGCACCATTATAAAACTCCTTCAATGGCTTTCCGGAAGTATTGAAAGTACCTTCGGGAAATATTACAATTGAAATGCCTTTTTTCAGTATTGCTTTTAAAGTTTTAACACTCTTTGCGCGGTTATCATTGCTGCTCCGATCTACCATAACCACTGCATGGCGATACAAAAAGCCGAATATCGGTATTTTAGAAAGCTCCTTTTTGCCCAGCACCCTGATCGGGTGCCTGAGTGTTTTTACGAGGATCGGTATGTCCATGTATGAAATGTGGTTGGCCACAAATATGCATGCATGATCAGCTTCATAAGGAGCTATAAAAATATTTTTATGATAGATGCCGACAAGGGGCAACCATACATCAGCCCAGATGCTGCACAGTTTGTAAATGAAATTGCCACCTTCTATTTTACCAAAGAAAGACGCAACTACAACCAACGGGAAAATGATAACCAGGATGCAAACAAACAATACCAAAGCGTATATACTGAATAATGCCTGTACTAATTTTAATAATAACTTCATGAAGGAGTGCTGAAAATTGAGGTGAAAATTATGATTTGTGGGTTGAATTACCTAAAGATAGCTGTCAGCTATCGGCTGCCAGCTATCAGCCGTTGGCTTTTGGCGCCTGGGTGCTGGCTTTTTGATGGGGGAATGTGGTGGCAATGCTGGAACAACTGTGAGGTCCTCTGAAAATCTCATGTTTTGAAAATCGCGGTTTTTGATGTAGAACGTCAACCTCACGGTTAATGATTCCTCGTTCCGGCAGGAACGACAGGTGGTAGAAAGGTACAAAATAGCGAGAATAAATTCTGGGGTGACAAAAAGAGCGGCAAACAAATTAAGAGGATAGCACAATATCCCTTCCAATGG
>JBBPYM010000376.1:0-11542 GCA_038199905.1 Chitinophagales bacterium
GAGAGTTCGAACTTTCAACCAACTTTGAGCCTTGAACTTTGAACTTCTTATATTTGCACTATGGAACAGTTGATACAGCAAATTGAAGCGTACAAAGACGAAATGAGTGCTTTCACGGCTGCCGACCAGGAGGGAGTGGAAGCTTTCCGTATTAAATACCTTGGCACAAAGGGTTTGATAAAACAGGTGATGGGGGAAATGAAGAATGTTCCCAATGAAAGCAAAAAAGAATTTGGACGCATCTTAAATGAATTTAAACAGTTTGCTGAAGGGCGTTTTGAAACGCTGAAAGAGGCGATCTCTTCCGGTAGTCAGTCTTCAAAGGTTAACGATATAGATATCAGTCTTCCCGGCGACCCATTTCCTCCTGGCACCCGGCACCCTGTTAGCCTTGTGAGGAACAGGATAGTATCAATTTTTCAACGACTGGGTTTTGCCGTCGCTGAGGGGCCGGAGATAGAAGATGACTGGCATAATTTTACCGCCTTGAATCTTCATGAAAATCACCCGGCGCGTGATATGCAGGATACCTTTTACATCAACCAGCAGCCCGACTGGGTTTTACGCACCCATACTTCGAGCGTGCAGGTACGTGAAATGCAAAAAGGCAAACTGCCAATCAGGATTGTTTGCCCCGGTCGTGTTTACCGCAACGAAACGGTCAGTGCCAGGTCGCATTGCTTTTTTCACCAGGTTGAAGGATTATATATCGACGAGAATGTTTCCTTCGCCGACCTGAAGCAAACGCTATATTTTTTTGTGCAGGAAATGTTCGGCAACGATGTGAAAGTGCGTTTTCGCCCCTCTTATTTCCCGTTTACTGAACCAAGCGCCGAAATGGACATCAGTTGTTTAATATGTGGTGGCAGTGGTTGCAACATTTGTAAACACACCGGCTGGGTAGAAATTCTTGGTTGCGGTATGGCCCATCCCAAGCTGTTGGAAAACTGTGGCATCGACAGCAATAAATATACAGGGTTCGCTTTTGGCATCGGCATCGAAAGACCTGCCATGTTGAAATATCAAATGAACGACCTCCGTCTTTTCAGTGAAAATGACCTGAGATTTTTAAACCAGTTTACTTCCGCGATTTAGCGGCTTGCTTATGTGAAACGAATCCTTTTCCGCAGCGGCACACAAAAAGGAAGCGCAAAGAACATGAAGTATAGACTTTGTGTTCCGTTGCGCTTCCTCTTTGTGTGCCGCTGCGGTTACTATTACTCTTATCTATAACTTTAACGCATGAAAGTTTTCCTACCACTGGTACTATCGATATGTCTTGCTTTCGGCGCCACCGCGCAAACCAATTACCGCGAGGAATTTAACGGCCCTTTCAACAGTTGGGCAAATGCCAAGATACGTTTTAAAGCTGCTGGCAATGGAATCCAGGATGATACCAAGGCACTGCAAACTGCATTAGATTCGCTAACAAGTATGGAAAGGGTAAAGTTTAACAACAATGCCAAAACAAGATACCTGGTGGCTTATCTTCCCGCCGGTACTTACAAGATCTCCCAAACACTCAGGCTTGTTGGTAAAATCGGGGTTACATTTATTGGCGAGGATCCGGAAAAAACAATTATCAAATGGTACGGTGGAGACAACGACACCATGTTTTTTTGTAACCGGGCCTCTTATATCAAAATCAGCAGGATAACCTGGGATGCCAACAATAAAAAAAATATAGAGGCCGTGGGCCTGCATTATAAAGATTTCGCTGAGCCTAACTTTGCCCCCACTTCAATTGAGTTCAGCGACATGATCTTTACCGGTTCGCCACAATATGGCATCTCCGCGGGCACTTACACTTCTGATGGTACTGGCATGATGGATGCCGAAGTGGCCATTAAAAGATGCAAGTTTATCTCCTGCCAGGGAGCGGGCATTTTCATCAAAGGTTTTAATGCGTTAGATTACTGGATATGGGATTCCGAATTTACCAATTGTAATATAGGTGTAGCCTGCAGTCATGGCAATTATCATATCTATCAATCTCATTTTAAGAATTCCCGCACCGTTGATATCCATACACGCGACGCGCTGTATACTTCGGTCAGGGGCTGCTATTCAAATAATGCCCAAGCATTTTCCATTGATGAGGGTGCCAGTTGTAACGCTTTTAAGAGAACTTTCCAGGGAAATTTTGTAAAAGGATCTAAAACAATTCCCATACAATACCATCACCAGGGAAAGATCTCAATGCTAGATAATTACTTTCTCAATGTAAGCGGACTGCCTGCAACCCTGGACTATACCAGCTGGTGCAAAGGCAACTACGACATTCTATCTATTAACAATAGTTATGTTGAACCCAACCCGAATAACTTAAGAAAGGATTTTCCATCTTCGGTCCATTCCGTCCTGGACCGGAAATTTGAGAGCAAAACAATGAAGATGCCTGTAGTAAAAGCACTGCCTCCTTTTGTGCCTTACGTTAAAAGAAAAATTTACGAAGTGCCGGCAGATGCAAACGCTGCAGCTATTCAGAAAATTATTAATACTGCGGCGGCATTAAAAGGTCAGCGTGCGATCGTTCATTTTCCTATGGGAGATTACACGATAAATCAAACCCTGGAAATACCTGCAGGCAGCGACATACAGCTGATTGGTGATGGGATATTATATGCCAGCGTTTTTAAATATAAAGGGAACAAAGAAACCGTCTTTAATTACTTCAAAATCAATGGCCCGTCTTATATCACTATAAAAGACATCCAGGTGGGTACCGATAACGGACGTGATAAAACCAACGCTTTCTCCTTTACAAATATCGACCAGTTAGGTTCATCAGCTAAAATCGACCAGATTTACTCCAAGGCGATTAATACTGTCTATATAGATAAGCTCAACAACACCTACTTTGAAAAGAACAATTCCTTTTTCTCGAAGGGTAATACTGTTATTGGCGGAGACAAGGTTAAAGCCGGCACAGGAACAAGCAAACTGTATTGCTTTGGCGGCCAGAGCGCCGGTGTGCACCTCGAAAATAATGCCACCATGGTTGCCAAAGATTGTTGGTGGGAAGGTTCATTGAAAAAAGATTTTATCCCGCTTAACCTCACCGGTGATGGCAATCTTACCGTTGATGGTGCCCTGTACGCCCCTTCCGACCAGGACTCGGGAACCATTATAAATGTATCTAATTTCAAAGGGAAGATTTCACTCTTGAACATGTACTTGTCTGGAAGCATCGACGTACAGCCAAATTCGCCTGGACTGAAAATGCTGATTTGGAACATTAATAATTACTACAAAAAAGATCCGTTTTTTTTCATGCGAAAAAAAATGTCTTCTAAGATCTGCATGATGGGGATTACGTCACAATGCATCTCCACTGCTAACTATAAATGTGCTATTGAAGATCCGCAATCTATTACCGACATGTCAGTTAACGTTCCTGATGTAAATGTTTTCCTGATTGATATGACAAAAGACACCAGGAAAGCTATGCCTAAACCCTATGTTAACCTGGCGGCGGGCATCAGCAATATTTATATTTCGAGGGTAAGTGTAGAAAATGGTTCTGCTGCATGCCTTTTTAGCAAATGATAATATTATAAACTGACTGATTAACTCAATATGATTTTAATAACTGGTGGTACGGGCTTTTTGGGGGCCTATATTATTAAAATACTGGTAGAAAATGGTTACAAGGTAAGAGCTATCCGCAGGAACAATAGTAAACTGCCCTTTTTTATTGCTTCCGAAATACTGGCACAAGTTGATTGGGTAAGCGGAGACATCCTCGATGTGGTTAGCCTGGAAGAGGCGATGGAAGGAGCAGATGCGGTTATCCATGCAGCCGCCATGGTTTCCTTTTCAGGCAAAGAGAAAGAGAACATGTATCATATAAACGTTGAAGGAACTGCCAACGTTGTGAACACCGCTATCGAAAAAAATATCAAACGTTTTATTCATATAAGCTCTGTGGCAGCCCTGGGAAGGACCTCGAACGGAGAAACGGTTGATGAACAAAGAGAATGGCAGGACACAAAGACCAATACCAACTATGCCATCAGTAAACACAAAGCTGAAATTGAAGTTTGGAGGGGCATGGCTGAAGGCCTCCCTGCCGCGATACTTAACCCAAGCACAATCATCGGTTATGGCGACTGGAATAACTCATCCTGCGCTATTTTTAAAACGGTGTACAATGAGTTTCCCTATTTTACAAAAGGTATTAATGGATTCGTATATGTTGAAGACGTAGCAACTGCTACCCTGAAATTATTACAAAGCGACATTACAGGCGAACGGTTTATTGTAAACGGCGATAACTGGCCTTTTCGGCAACTCTTTAACAGCATTGCCGACGGTTTTGAAAAATGCCGACCTCATAGGAATGCTACGCCGGTTTTAGCAGCAATAGCATGGAGACTGGAAAAAATTAAATCGATGATTTCAGGCCAGCGATCTCTCTTATCAAAAGAAAGCGCGCGAATTGCTCAAACTGAAACCTATTTCGATAACAGCAAGCTGCTCAATTTTCTGCCGGGTTTTATGTATTCATCGCTCGAAGAAGCTATTCAAAAAAGCTGTGTGGCTTATAAAAAACACTTATAGCACGTTAAACTACCCGTAATCTTTTCATTCAGGTTTACAAATTGGCTATTTTGCAAATGTTCACCACATAACCGATCTTTTTTATGCAAAAATTTTTAACCGGCATCTTGATCATAATTTGTCAAACAGGTTTCGGCCAGTCAGATAATTTTATCACATCGGGTATGGTGGTTGATGCTGGGGGCAAGCAACCAATGCCTGGCACATCAGTTTTCTGCCAGAACACTACCATTGGCACCATCACTAACAATGAAGGCGCTTTTTCTATCAGGTTGCCGAAGGGTGGTTACGATCTTGTGGTGTCATTTACGGGCTACGAAACGCAAACCTTACACATCAATAGTACCAATGCGGCGAACCTCGTTATCGAGCTTAAAGCGGTAGACAAAAGCCTTTCTGAAGTTACTGTATCCGGAAGCAATGAAGTGGCAGATGGCCTGGAAAAATATGGGCAATTTTTCAGAGACAATTTCATAGGTACCACGCCAAACGCCGCGCAATGCACCATCGAAAACCCCGAAGTGCTGCAATTCTTTTATAGTAAGTTAAGAAACCGGTTGAAGATTAAGGAGAAAGAAGACCTGATCATCATCAACAATGCCCTGGGCTATAAAATAAAATACCAGCTAGACTCCTTTTCCTTCGAATACCGCACTAACATAAGCACTTACAGTGGCTATCCATTTTTTGAAGAGCTGGATGGCACGCCTGAACAAAAAGAGACCTGGAAGATTAAGCGGGAAAAAGCATATAATGGATCACGCCTGCATTTTGTTAGATCATGGTACGACAGCACATTGTCAGATGAAGGGTTCGCTTTGGAGTGGGTGGTGCCGAACAAAAAAGTTCTTACTACAAAACCAATTGATAATCCTTACGACAGCGCGCACTATACAGTTGGCGACAATGAAGATGTTGAGATAAGCTGGCCAGGCAAGATCAGGGTACTTTATAAAAATGAAATGCCTGATAGAAAGTTCCTGGCTCAATATAAACTGCCGGCCACGCTGAAATCCCAAATAACCATTCTTGACATTGCCGATGCATTTGTGATAGAGCAGAACGGCTACTTCTATGAACAGACCGACATCGTAAACAACGGCTACTGGAGCTGGGAAAAAGTGGCAGAGTCGCTGCCGTATGATTACAACCCGGAGTGATAAGTGCTAATGGTAGTTGTAATGACAGTCTCATTGGCTAAAGGTCTCACATGTTTGAGGATAGTATCTTTATGCTAATACCAGCAAGTGCGGGCTGATACCTGATAGCTGATGGCTAACAGCCAATAGCTAAAGATTTTTTAGCTTCTCCCACATCTCAGGGATTCTTTTTATCCAAACAAGTTCTTTCATCTTTTTCTTTGCATCTTCTACCGGCGATCCGAAGTATGATCTATTACCTTCCAGGCTGTGTGACGTACCACTTTGCGCCATAAGAACAGCATTGTCACCGATCGTTAGAGTTTTGCTTACTCCAACCTGCCCCCATAAAATAACACCGTTGCCAATATTAGTGGCACCCGCGATAGCCACCTGTGCTGCGAATAAACAATTGTTCCCAACAACAGTGTCGTGACCAATATGCACCATATTATCAAGTTTGGTGCCCCTTCCTATAATCGTATCATGACTAACTCCCCTGTCTATTGTGCAGCCTGCGCCCATCTCCACTTCATCCTGGATGATCACCCTGCCACAGCTAATCATCTTTTTATACCACACTTCCCTGTCTTTTTTTGTATTGTAGTAAAAAGCATCAGAGCCTATTACAGTGCCTGCTTCAATCCTTACATTATTGCCAATTACACAATGATCCATGATTGTAACATTGGGATAAATAATGCAGTTATCACCAATGGTTACGTGATGACCGACAAAGGCTCCGGGATATATAACTGAATTCTCGCCGATAGATGCTGAATCACTAATGAGTTTATTTGCCAACTCAAAGGGTCGGAAATGTTGTACGATCTTTATATAGGCTTCAAAAGGCTGATCCACTACAAGCAAGGCTTTCCCCGCTGGTATGGTAGCTTTTTTATTGATGATGATGAAACTTGCTGTTGAATTGATGCACTTATCATAATACTTTGGATGATCAACAAAAACCAGGTCGCCTTCTTCCACTTTATGAAGCTCATTGATGCCGGTGACCTGGCCATTTTCGTTTCCAAATATTTCAGCTCCAATAAATGATGCAATCCATTGCACTGAAACGGGAGAAGGGAATTTCATACAAAAAGTTTATACAAACCTACATCAAAATGATTGGTTGAAGATACCCGTGCATAATGACGATAAGAACTTGCTGATGTTGATCAAACCACACTTTTAATTTTTTATACAACCTGTTCTATCATTTACAAATCATAAGACAATGATTGTAGAAAAACCACGTTTAATCGTTAACATGATCAACGGATTTACAATTCGTATCCATCATTTGCCATCCTTATCCACAACCTTTTTAAAAATGTGCATAAAATCTTTTTAATATTTTTTCTAGTTAGAGAAAATTATTTTTAATATTGTGTAGGGAAATTTATTTCCTGGTACTTACTAACCCATCTACATATAAGCCCGAAGATTTCTTTCGGGCTTTTTATTGCACATACCTCAACCTTTCCTGTTTATTTTCAACGTAAGTTTACTTCTTATCAGATCATACTTGTCACACTACTTCATCATATACAAACCCTTTCAGGTGTTATCACAGTTTTCCATCACAGGCTCTACACATGATGACACTACAACAAAGAAAACGCTAAAGGATTTTTACCAGGTGCCGCGGGACGTATACCCCGTTGGCCGGTTGGATTTTGATAGCGAAGGTTTGCTCATTCTTACCAATGACACCTATATTAATCATCGGCTGTTAAACCCATCATTCTCCCACGAGCGGGAATACTGGGTGCAGGTTGAAGGTTTGATAACTCAACCTGCACTACAACTATTACAATCAGGTACCGAGATCAATATCGATGGCAAACCTTATCTCACAAAAATGGCCATCGCCAAAAGCTTTGAGGTTCCGCCCCTGGTGGCTGAAAGAAACCCGCCCATAAGATTCAGAAAAAACATCCCAACAAGTTGGATCAAAATAATACTCACAGAAGGAAAGAACCGGCAGGTACGCAAGATGACTGCATGGTCGGGCTTTCCTACACTTCGTTTGATCCGTTATCGTATTGCCGGATTAACTATTGATCACTTGACGCCGGGGTCTATAAGGGCGCTCTCGAGGAATGAAATATATCCGTTGCTGTTTGGCTCTTCCGGCAACATGCCCTGAATCGACCGTCGCGGCTATCTATCGTATGCAAAGCAGTTAGCTGATAGCTATCAACTATTTGCTATCTTGCTAAGAAATAATTATCTCATGCTGAAATCAATGACAGGTTTTGGAAGAGCCGAACAAAATGTTGGCGATAAAACTTTCCTGGTAGATATAAAATCTCTTAATGGGAAACAGTTCGACCTTCAGTTAAAGATGCCGGCTTTTCTTAGACCCTTTGAATTTGAAATACGTAAGATCTTATCAGAAAATCTCGGCAGAGGAACGGTTGATTGCAGTATAAACCTTAAACAAACAGGTTCCGCGAAACCGGTAACCATTAACACCGATCTTATAAAGGCCTACTTTCAACCAGTGTCTGAACTCGCCAAAGAACTTAACCTGGATTCCTCAACAATATTAAGCTCTCTATTAAAATTACCGGAAGTAATTACGCCAACCGGCGATACGCTAACAAATGACGAATGGAAACAGTTTAAGAGCGTACTGGAGTCAGCCATTTTCAACCTCAATGAACACAGGCTCGATGAAGGCAAGTCGCTTCAACAGGAGCTACTGCTTCGAATTAAAAACATTCTTACTCAACAAGAGGAGGTTATCGTACTAGGGCCGTTGCGCCAGCAGAAAATCCGGGAGGGACTTGCAAAACTATTGCATGAGCAGGTTGGTAAAGAGAATTACGACGAGAACAGGCTTGAGCAGGAACTCATTTACTATATTGAGAAAATTGATATCACAGAAGAGCAGGTGCGTCTACAAAATCATTGTGATTATTTCAGAACAGTTTTAGAGGAAGAGACAGCAGAAAAAGGCAAAAAACTTTCTTTTATCCTCCAGGAAATCGGTCGTGAAATTAATACAACAGGGGCCAAAGCATATGATGCCACCATCCAGAAATGCGTGGTGATGATGAAGGACGAACTGGAAAAAGCCAAAGAGCAGATCTTGAATGTACTTTGATCCAGTGGCTGGCTTGCCTTGGCCACAACATTTATTAAATGAACCTTAAAGATTGGATCAACGTTTTTCGAACAGCACGAACCCTAATTTAAAATATTGGTCTTGAAAAAAATATTCTTCCCGGCAGCCTTCTTCTTCCTGTTAATTTCCTGCACAAAGATCAATGTGTTTGAAAAGAATGTCGCCATTAAAAATCATTCCTGGCAAAGCAACGTAAAACCAGAGATCATCTTTAATATTGAAGACACCGCTTCACTATATAACCTGTATATCGTGCTACGCCATTCTGATGCATACGGTTACAATAACATATGGATCAGGTGCACAGCAGTGACCCCCGGCGATTCTACAAAAAATAGCCGCGACTATAACCTGCCCCTTGCCAACAATGAAAATGGATGGACTGGTTCCGGCATGGACGATATCTTTGAACATAGAGTGCTGATTCAACCCAATACAAAATTCAGCAGGGCCGGCAATTATAAGTTCGTGCTGGAACAAATTATGCGCGAGGACCCGTTGGAGCATGTATTTAATGTGGGGATGAGAGTTCAGAAAACAAAGTAGCCAGGTTTGATATTGTGATGTAAACTGCTAGCAGTAAACAATAAAATACTTCCCGGTTTTTGATTGCGCTTTCATGATGAAGGCCACTGAAAGGCCTGGATGTCTTCTGTAGATTAAGTTAAACTCCTGGATATTAATGAAGATCTTTAAGAAAAAGGGACTGGCTATCGCCTTCTATGTTTACTGGTCGCTGCTGTTATATATTGTTGCCGCATTGGTGTTCTGGTTTATTGAGCTGCAAAACCAGAGTCGCCAGATGACAAGTTACAAACTAATGGAACTAAAAGCCGATGACCCGGCCTACCTAAACAAGATACAGGCGATAACAAAAGATGAACAGTCAAAAAATTTTCAATACATCGGCGAAGGATCATTGTTCCTGATATTTATACTTGTAGCTGCAGTATTTATTTACCGGGCCGTTCGAAAACAATTCAGGGTTTCCGAACAGCAGCAAAATTTTATGATGGCGATCACCCATGAGTTGAAAACACCCATAGCAATCACTAAACTCAACCTCGAAACGCTGCAAAAACATAAGCTTGATGAACAAAAACAAAGAAAGCTGCTGCAAATGACTTTGCAGGAAACAGAAAGGCTTAATACACTTGCCA
The DNA here is from genome assembly GCA_038199905.1 of Chitinophagales bacterium. Taxonomy (GTDB): domain Bacteria; phylum Bacteroidota; class Bacteroidia; order Chitinophagales; family Chitinophagaceae; genus JADCRZ01. The sequence goes on from JBBPYM010000376.1 coordinate 9,999, forward strand.
ATAACATCCTTATATCGTCTCAACTGGAAGCTGGTGGTTATAATATAGCCAAAGACGAGCTGGACATATCATCGCTTGCCGAAGGTTGTGTGCATGATTTTAAAAATAGATTTCCCGACTATAACTGGAACATTAATATAGAACCGGATCTGGCTCTTACAGGCGATACTTTGTTACTACAGATTATGATCAATAACCTCCTGGAGAACGCAATCAAGTACTCCCCTAAAGAAAGTACTATCATGTTTTTGCTAAAAAGGCAATCGAATGCAATAGACTTGCATGTTATGGATGAGGGACCCGGGATACCAGAGGAGGAACGCAAAAAGATCTTCGATCGCTTTTACCGTATCGGGAATGAATCAGTACGAAAAGCCAAAGGAACCGGCTTAGGCTTATATTTGTGCAAGAAAATAGCTGCTGACCACAATGCAGTTATCCAGGTAACAAACAACCAGGTGAGCGGCAGCAAATTTTCCATTCACTTTAAATTATAATCACCTTACCGGTTTAACCCTAAGAATATTATCCATGAGTAAGGAAACTATTAAACCTTCAATATTATTGGTGGAGGATGAAGAAAACCTTCACGATGCGCTTAAACTTAATTTAGAACTGGAAGGATACCAGGTAACGTCCGCATACGATGGCAGCAAAGCATTGCTGGCGGTTCAGAATGAATATTTCGACCTGATAATACTGGACATCATGTTGCCTGAAATTGACGGCATTACTGCTATGGAAACAATCCGTGTTCAAAACAATGCCGTGCCTATCCTGATCCTTAGCGCAAAAAATAATAGTTCAGACAGGGTACTAGGGCTAAAAAAAGGTGCCGATGACTACCTCACAAAACCATTTAATCTTGAAGAACTTTTATTAAGGGTTCATAAACTAATCACAAAGAACAAGAAGCTGCTTGATAAGGATTCTGTGGGCGAAACCTACAGCTTCGGAAGTAATATTATTGATTTTAAGGCACAGGAGGCAAAAACAAAAAGCGGTGAGCGCATCCAGCTGAGCAAAAAGGAAACGATGCTGCTGAAGTTGTTGATTGAAAATAAAAACGAAGTTGTACCCAGGGAGAAAATACTGCAGACTGTATGGGGTTACAATGTATATCCTACCACGCGAACCATTGACAATTTTATTCTCAGCTTTAGAAAATACTTTGAAGAAGATAGCCGTAACCCAATATATTTTCATTCCGTTAGGGGTGTGGGTTATAAATACAGCGAACTATAGAGCGATAGTGCCGGATACATATTGAACATTGAAATTTGCCGTATGAATAAAGCTTTGCTTAAAGAACTGCCAGGACTTGTAACAGCGGGCATTATTTCGGAAGAAACGGAACATCGCATCATTGATTATTTTCAGGAAAAGCAAGCGGCGGCTCCCAATCCATTTACTGTTATATTGGGAATGCTGGGCGTGCTGCTTGCTGGTAGTGGCATCCTGCTCATCGTGGCGTATAACTGGGATGACCTAACCATTACTGTAAAAACAATCCTCTCATTTATACCATTGGTACTGGCACAGGC
>JBBPYM010000377.1:0-26177 GCA_038199905.1 Chitinophagales bacterium
CAACGCGGTTAAAGTAACGTTAGGACCAAAGGGTCGCAACGTAGTTATTGAAAAGAAGTTCGGTGCTCCATCTGTAACCAAGGATGGTGTTACTGTAGCTAAAGAAATTGAACTGGAAGATCCTATTGAGAATATGGGAGCCCAGATGGTGAAAGAAGTGGCAAGCAAAACATCAGATATCGCTGGTGATGGTACTACCACTGCTACCGTTCTTGCACAGTCAATCATTAGCGAAGGACTTAAAAACGTTGCTGCCGGTGCAAATCCAATGGATCTGAAACGCGGTATTGACAAGGCTGTGATCGCTGTAGTTGAAAGCCTGAGAAAACAATCACAGACCATCGGTAACGACAACAGCAAAATTGAGCAGGTTGCTTCAATTTCTGCAAACAATGATCCTTCTATCGGCAAACTCATTGCTGAAGCAATGACAAAAGTTGGTAAAGAAGGTGTTATCACTGTTGAAGAAGCTAAAGGAACTGATACAAGTGTTGATGTGGTAGAAGGTATGCAATTCGACCGTGGTTATATTTCTGCTTATTTCGTTACAAACAGCGAAAAAATGGAAGTAGAACTGCAGAATCCGTACATCCTCATCTACGATAAGAAAATATCTGCCATGAAAGATATTCTTCATATCCTTGAGAAAGTTGCACAAAGCGGCCGACCATTGATGATCATTGCTGAAGACCTCGAAGGCGAAGCACTTGCTACACTGGTGGTAAATAAATTACGTGGCACTATTAAAGTTGCTGCCGTAAAAGCTCCAGGTTTTGGCGACAGAAGAAAGGAAATGCTGCAGGATATCGCTGTTCTTACAAAGGGCATCGTTGTTAGCGAAGAACAAGGTTTCAAATTAGAAAACGCCGACCTTACTTACCTGGGTGAAGCTTCTTCCGTATCTATCGATAAAGACAACACTACTGTAATTGGTGGTAAAGGCAAATCAGAAGATATCGAAGCGCGTGTTAACCAGATCAAGGCTCAGATTGAGACAACAACATCTGATTACGACAAAGAAAAATTACAGGAACGTCTTGCTAAATTAAGCGGTGGTGTTGCTGTTCTTTACGTTGGTGCTGCAACAGAAGTTGAAATGAAAGAAAAGAAAGACCGTGTTGATGATGCATTGCATGCAACAAGGGCTGCTGTTGAAGAAGGTATCGTACCAGGCGGCGGGGTGGCTTACATCCGTTCTATCGCTGGTCTTGAAAACCTGAAAGGTATCAATGACGACGAAACAACCGGTATTGCTATTGTTAAAAGAGCTATTGAAGAACCTCTTCGCCAGATCGTTATCAACAGTGGTATTGAAGGTAGCATCGTTGTTCAAAAAATAAAAGAAGGAACCGGAGATTATGGTTTCAATGCACGCACTGAAGTATATGAAAATATGTTTGCAGCAGGTGTTATTGACCCAACTAAAGTTTCAAGGATAGCATTAGAAAACGCGGCTTCTATTGCCGGTATGTTGTTAACTACAGAATGTGTAGTTGCTGACAGACCTAAGAAAGAAGAGGCTCACAGTCATGGTGCCCCTGATATGGGCGGTATGGGTGGATACTAATACCCCGATTTCAAAAAACTACGTCCCCGTTGTGAACACAACGGGGACTTGTTATTTAAAACAATAGGTCTGGCAAATAAACGTTTTTGGTATATTTAGTAAACGTGTTTCAGTAGCAAGAACCGGAACGCTGCATTATTCGTAAGTATCATTACTTTTTTAATAGATATGTTAACCGAAGCCAGATTAGTTTTTTTGCTTTGTTTTGCCTTGATGACAACCTGGGCTTCCACACTTTTTTCCTGTTCAAAAACAACCACGCCCGTTAAAGAAGTGGTCATTAACGTGGACACCGTTGCTGCTCCTGCTAATGTAGATACGGCGCTCAAACGTTACCTGGCGCTCGGAGATTCGTACACAATAGGTCAGTCAGTAAAGGTTTACGAAAGGTACCCTGTACAGGCTGTGGAAAAGTTGCGGCTCGCTGGTTATCAAGTGGCAGAAGCAGAGATTATTGCAACTTCCGGCTGGACGACTGCCAACCTTTTGGACGCGGTAGCTGGTATAGTTGCGGCACCGAGCTATGATATGGTAACCCTTCTGATAGGCGTGAATAATCAATACCAGGGCGGCTCGCTGGATGAATACCGCTTACAGTTCGCCTTCCTGTTACAGAAAGCAATTCAGTTTGCCGGCGACAGGCCAAAAAGGGTAGTCGTTTTATCTATTCCGGATTACTCAGTAACTCCTTTCGCAAATACTGCAGACAAGGAAAAAATTGCACGCGAGATCAATGCTTTCAATGACATCAACAAAAATATTTCTGAATCTTTTCATGTAAATTACCTGAATGTAACGGAAGAAAGTCGAAAAGCAGCTAACGATCATTCGCTGATTGCATACGATGATCTTCATTTTTCCGGAAAAGAATATAGTATCTGGACCTCCCTGCTTGTGCCCGTGATGAAATCTGCATTTAATAAATAGCCAGTTACAATGTGAATCAGCTCTCGTTCCTGGTGAGGGAAATTATCAGTTCCCTGTGCTGCGGAAATTTTGCAACCAGTGTATGCAGGTTCCTGTATTTCAAATACAACCAATGTTCCACCATGATAAGAGTGCCATTGCTCATCCAAACTTATCCGGTGGAAGGCAGAAACTATCCTGCTTGCAGTAAAAGATAAATGCCGGTTTAAATATTCCTTGCGCAATTAAAAGTTCCTGGCGATTGCTCTTGCTGAATGAGGATGTCTAAACGATAGATTTCGTTATGTGTTCCGCCCACCACATGAGTGCTTAACTGTAATTTTTTTTATCCAGTAGTTTGCCAGGGGAAGCATAAAGTATATTACGGTTCGATGCGCACCCTTACTGGACTGCTATTTTTATAGTAAAAGCGGTTCAGAGAATCGCGAATACGAAGGGTGTCCTGCGGAGTGGCCGGCAAGTAATAATATAATTTAAAAGTAATGGAATCGCTGGTCAGTAAAGAAATCTTATTTCCATAAGATAAAAGGTCCCTGTATCGTTTCAGGGCCCTTGCTTTATCTGTCGTTGTTTCGATAACGAACTTGTAAGAACCACTAACACTGGCAGGCTGTGTTGCAACCAGCGGCGACACGATAGGTGTTTCTCCTGTCCCCGAGGCAGAGTTAAGTATGCTGTCTTCAAGTGATGATGCGGCAGGGTTGCTATTAAGCGTGGTAGTGTCCTCAACAAGCCCTGGCTGATTTATGTACATATTGTAAAAATAATAACTACCCCAGCCTATTAGCGCGATGCCCCCTATGATCACAAGTGCAAGCAGGAACTTCTTGATGTTATTGGTGTTTGATTCCTGTTTGATGCGGTTCTCTTCATGAACCGACCTGGTTTTACCTTCGCTTCTTTCAATATTTGGATCTTCCAGTTTAGTAGTAATATATTCACCTGGCAGAAACTCAAAGCGGCCGTCCTTCGCGAGCTGCAGCGTACCAATACCTTCCAGGTAAAAAGGCTTGCCAATGTACAAAAACTGCTTTCCTAATGTAAGGTATGATTCAAGGTCTGAAATAGCCAACGGTTTCATCTTGCCGGTCTGCTCCTTAATGAAATCTATTAAACCGTCGTCAGCTTTTAAAACTGTTTTATTGATGAATGTTATACCATCCAACGAGGGCCTTTGTCTGTCGTTCTCATCTACTGCATAAACAGAATTGTTTGCTTCAAATACTCCTATTCCTGGCAAATTCAGTTTCTTGTGTTGGTATAAATACTGGGCTAATAATAAATCAAATCTCAAGTTCAAAATTTTCACCGCAATTTAAGGATAAAATCCCTTGAAGCAAATAAATGATATAAGATTTGAGCGACTAATACTGTTAAAGCCGGTAACTTTGGAAAAAATTGTTATGTTGTCAGATGATGAAAAAAGATTTATAATCTACTGGGAAGACCATCGCCTGAATGAAAAAAAAACACTGAAGCAATGGCTGGTGGGCCTTCCACTTGGACTACTTTTTGGGATACCTATAATAGTAAACTTCTTTTCAGGTTGGTACAAAAAAGCAGATGTTGATTTAAACAGCCAGATATCTAGCCGGGATTTTAATCCATTGGTGCTTATAATAGCTTTTCTGCTGATTGTATCGTTTGTTGCAATATTTTCAAAAAGACATAAATGGGAGATGCATGAACAGAAATACAAGGAGCTTATGGCTAAAAAAGAAACAGAAGAAAACAGTCAAGCAGCGAAAATAGATTCAATGTAGCCTTATACATATATATTTGCGAAATTTTTAGTTATGAGAAGATATGCCCTCTGGATTGTACTTGTTGCCATTATAACCACCTCGTCATGTCTTAAAAGCGGCAGTGAAGCAGGTTGTACTTATGATCCTTGCCAGTACAAGGTTCCGGATTCGCAGTCTGTTAAAATAGAGACCTACCTCACTGCAAATGGCTTAGCGGCTGTTAAACACTGCAGCGGTATGTATTATACAGTAATTACGGAAGGAACCGGCGACGCGCCAACACCTTGTGCTACGGTAGCAATTAATTATACCGGTACTCTAACCAATGGCAATGTATTTGATAAGTCTACATCGCCTGTTGTCTTTGGTCTTTCCAGCCTGATCGACGGCTGGAAAAACGGCTTGCCGCTGATAAAAAAAGGCGGCAAAATAAAATTATATATTCCCCCATCACTTGGATATGGCCCGAACCCTGCAGGTAATGGCGCCATCCCCGGTAACTCAATTTTAATTTTCGATATTGACCTGATAGATTTCCAGTAATCACCTGCGCTGGTAAATGAACATGGCTGCCCGTTGATGCCTGTCTACCGATAGCTTAAATTGCTTACATTCGGTTATAATTATTTGCTGTGGCACACGAAGCTATTTCGGTTTTTGATATGTTTAAAATAGGGGTGGGCCCATCAAGCTCACACACATTAGGACCATGGCGCGCTGCCCAGCGCTTCCTGGGAATTATAAAAAAGCTGAAGGATCTCAAAACTGTTACACAATTAACCGTGCTCCTGTACGGATCGCTCGCCAAAACGGGTATTGGCCATGGAACCGATATCGCCGTGCAGTTAGGCTTGAGTGGCGATGACCCGGTAAGTTTTGACGTTAACAATATCCAGCCCAAAATGCAGAATATCCTGGCAACTAAGCAACTGTTGCTGAATGGCCAGCACCTAATTCACTTTGATCCCCTGACAGATATTAAATTTCTCTTTACGGAATCGCTGCCCTTCCATCCCAATGCCCTTACTTTTCTTGCTACCTTTGCTGATGGCGCAAAGCTTTCTGAAACTTACTATTCTGTAGGTGGCGGGTTCGTTCTGCAGGAAGGAGAAGAGGGAAACGATTCCTCAAATGCGCTACTGCCCTTTCCCATAAACACCGCAAGGGAACTGCTGCATTGGTGCATGAAAACCGGCCTATCAATAAGTGACGTTGTTTTAGAAAATGAAACTGCCTGGAGGCCTGAGCGCGAAACAAGGAGTTCACTGCTCAATATCTGGCGCGTGATGGCTGAATGCATATACAGAGGCTGTCATGTTGATGGAACATTGCCAGGTGGCCTGCACGTTAAAAGGAGAGCGGCAGAACTGAATAAGAAGTTGTTAGCGGGACAAGCATATTCCGATTATAATTCCTGGATTGAAGTAATCCGTAAAGGCGGTTATCATTTTAAGTATATACTCGATTGGGTAAGTTGTTTTGCTTTAGCGGTTAATGAAGAGAACGCTGCTTTTGGAAGAGTAGTGACTGCACCTACCAATGGTGCTGCAGGCGTTATCCCGGCAGTGCTGATGTATTATTTAATCTTTTGTGAGGATTCATCGGAAGACAAAATGATCCAGTTTTTGTTAACCTCTGCAGAAGTTGGGAGCATCTTTAAAAAGGGCGCCACAATTTCTGCTGCTATGGGGGGCTGCCAGGCGGAAATCGGTGTATCATCAGCCATGGCTGCCGCTGGCTTAACAGAATGTTTGGGTGGTACACAACGACAAACATTAATGGCGGCCGAGATTGCCATGGAACATCACTTGGGACTGACATGTGACCCGATCGGCGGCCTTGTACAGATCCCATGTATAGAGCGCAATACCATGGGCGCCATCAAGGCAATTACCGCCTCACAACTTGCCCTTCAAAGCGCACCTGACTATGCCAAGGTATCACTCGATGCCGTAATAAAAACAATGTGGCACACCGCACTGGATATGAACAGCAAATACAAGGAAACTTCCGACGGCGGATTGGCCATTAACATCCCAATCAGTTTGAGTGAATGTTAAGATCCTGGAACGATCCACAACCTTTCAGGAAATATTTGACAAGAATGGTAAAAATCGGATATGTTAATTAACGACAGTAGATCTCCTCTCTATTGGCTGCGCAATTATAAAAAGGTATTTTTACATTCACAGCATCAAAGTTGTTTTTACAAAATCTTTGTCCCATCCTATTTATTATCCGGGTTTGACTTAAATTAGAAGAAAGCAAAATTAAACTGGTTTCTTACGTTTATGCTCACAGGTCACCATGAAAGATAAAATCAACATACCAGCATCTCTTGCGGTCATTGCTGCCGGTCCATGGAGATGTTTTTACATTTTAATGCTCGTGTTCACTTTCAACATTGAAACTGCTTTTTCGCAACAGTTAAACCTTAATTACAAGGTTGTAAACAATGGTAACATCATCGGTTGGGTTAAAATTCAAAAGAATAATAACGGCAACGCCAGTTCCATCGTACTCACTTCAGAAGTAAAGAGACGGATCATTTTCCTGTTAACAGTTGAAGAAAGACAGGATGCGTATTTTGATGGGGGGGGCATGACTACTTCTTCAATTTACAGAAAAGTAAATGACAACGTGAAGATGAACCAGCAGACAATTTATAAAGGCAATTATTATGAAATTAAAAATCCCAAAAAGTCTGAGCGGGTGGTATTGCAACAGATTAAATATAACTTGTTAAGCATGTATATCAGGGAGCCTGTTAACATTGATAAAGTATATTCAGAAACATTCATGCGTTACCTGGCAATAGAGCCCAAAGGGAAGTCGGTTTATAAACTTAACTTGCCGGATGGCAACACTAATTATTATCATTATAAAGATGGAATTTGTTCAAAGGTTGTGATGGAGCATTCTTTGTTTACGATAGAATTCGTGAGGGTATGATGATGTGACAACAACGTAAAGCGGAAACGCAAAGGGCCTTAGAGCAAACATACTCTGCGGCCCCTTGCGTTTCCGCTGCGGTAAAAAAGTTTCTAATAATGCCAGCGCACGAAAGCTTCCATGGCTGCATAATGCGTAAGCCCTAATTGCGCATAAGACTCAGCGGTACTTTTATTTCTTTCTTCGGCACGTTGCCAGAACTCACGGTTATCGCTACCCTGGAACGGCACCATGTCTTTCTGAGACTGGTGGATAAATATGCCAAATCGTTTTTTCATCACCTGATCCGGGCTCATTGGAATGGCCATCTCAATTTCATCTATATCCCATTCCTGCCATGCACCTTTATACAACCACACCCAGCAGTCTTTAATCCATTCTTCACCCTGGTCTTTGAGTCTTGTAAGTGATTCAAAAATAATTTCCAGGCAAACCTTGTGCGTGCCATGCGGATCTGCAAGGTCACCCGCAGCGAAGATCTGGTGTGGTTTAATTTGTTGTAGTAAATCAATGGTAATGGCTATATCTTTTTCTCCCCAGGGATTTTTTGCGATGGTGCCCGTTTCATAAAATGGCAGGTTTAAAAAATGAACATTTTCATCCTTGATACCTACATATCGGGAAGTTGCACGCGCCTCACAACGCCGTATAAGACCTTTAATGCTCCTGATCTCCGGTGTATCAACCTGGATTGTTTTTTTAGATTTAAGGAAAACGTTTGCGGTATCCAGTATTTCATTCGATCTTTTGCTGTCGATACCAAATTCATCCTCGAAGCCCACAGCAAAATCAAGGAAGCGGGTTACAAACTCATCCGTTACGGCAATGTTGCCGCTGGTCTGGTAAGCAACATGTACGTCATGATCCTGGTCTTTAAGGCGCATAAAAGTTCCTCCCATGCTAATGATATCATCATCAGGATGCGGAGAAAAAACCAGTGACCTTTTAGGATAAGGTTCCGACCTTTCGGGGTGGTTAGGAATGATCGCGTTGGGCTTGCCACCAGGCCATCCGGTAATGCTGTCACGGAGCATATAATATACCTGCAGGTTTATCTCATAAGCATCGCCTTTTTCCACCAGCAGGTCACTCAACGAGTTGTCGTTATAGTCGCTGTTCGTTAAACTGAGCACTGGCTTTTTTAGTTTCAGTGCCATATTTACCACAGCCTTTTTAATCATAATTGGCGTCCAGTCCATTTCACCGGTGAGCCAGGGCGATTTATAACGGGTAAGCTCAACCGCCGCGGCCCCATCAAGTACAAAGATGGTATCGTTATGTTGTTGCAATAAAGACGCAGGTATTTGTTCTGTAACATTTCCTTCAACCGCTTTGCGTATAACGGGCGACTTGATCTGTCCCCATGCCATCAGGATGACGCGCTTAGCTTTTAATATAGTGCCAATACCCATTGAAATAGCCAGCCTGGGTACTTTAGAGATGTTTTGAAACTCATGGGCGTTGGCAATGCGCGTTGAATTATCTAATGGCACCAGCCTGGTTCGTGAAAATAAACTGGAACCGGGTTCGTTAAAACCAATATGGCCATTATTGCCGATGCCCAGTACCTGGAGGTCTATTCCTCCAGCTTCTTCAATTTTTGTTTCGTAGGCTGCACAATGATTTTTTATTGAGTCCTTATCCCACTCACCGTTGGGGATATGGCAGTTGTTCTGATCGATATCAATTTTGTTGAACAGCTGCTCCTTCATAAAGCGGTTATAACTTTGCAGCGCATCATTGTCTATGGGGTAGTATTCATCCAGGTTAAAAGTGATTACATTGGCAAAACTGAGGCCTTCTTCCTGGTGCAGGCGAACAAGTTCACTATACAATGATTTTGGAGAAGAACCTGTTGCAAGTCCAAGCACACACTTTTCACCATTGGAAGCTTTTTGACGGATTAAAGCGGCTATTTCCCGGGCTACGAATTTTGACCCATCTACCTGGGAGTCAAATATGTTTACTGGAATTTTCTCGAATGAATCAACCATGCTCATAATGTTCTGTTTTTGCGAATTTAACTGCAATTTGTTGATATAATAAATATTGATCGCCCGTATTTTAGGTTAATGGCCGGTTTGCTGTTAAAAACAAAGATTCAATCGATTGCGCAAAATTAGCTGCAATATGCTACTTTCAACTTCAGATGCCTACAGGTACCAACGTTACCATCACTACATAAGATTTTATGAACGAAAATCAACAGCTTATAACCCGCTTTTACTCGGCTTTTAAACAAGCAGATTATAAAACGATGCAGGAATGTTATCATGAGAATGCCGTCTTTCTTGATCCGGTTTTCCAAGACCTTAATACCGCGGAAGTAAGAGATATGTGGGAGATGTTGTGCAAGAATGCCAAAAATTTTTCGCTGCAGTTTTCACAAGTAGAGGCCGATAATGAATATGGCACCTGCAGATGGGTGGCTAATTATACATTTTCACAGACCGGCAAAAAAGTGACTAATAAAGTAAAAGCTTATTTCAAATTTCACGAGGGTAAAATTGTTGAACATTCCGACAACTTCGATCTGTGGAAATGGAGTCGACAGGCGCTGGGACTTACCGGCTGGCTTCTGGGCTGGACCGAGATGTTACAAAAGAAGATAAGAAATAAGGCGCAGGATAACCTCGCCAAATTTATGCATTCGAAAGTGAACTAATGTATGCTGCCAATGGTTGATAGCGTAATTTCACGCAATTTTTAAATTCATAACCGTAACTGATAAATATGTTTCATAGAAGAAGATTCCTGCAGCGTTCATTTTTAAGTTCGGCGGCTTTGTTACTCGGTAAAAAATCTTTCTCAAAGCCACCAACTTTCACGGAAGATCGTGTTACTGATCAACAGCTTATACTAACCACCTGGGCACAGAATACCAAAGCAAATGCCGCAGCATGGGAACTGCTGGGTGTTGGTGGCCGAGCACTGGACGCAGTTGTAAAAGGTGTACAGGTGCCGGAAGCAGATCCCGCAGACATGAGCGTCGGGTACGGTGGTCTGCCCGATCGAAATGGGAGGGTTACCTGCGACAGTTGTGTAATGGATGAATTTGATAATTGCGGGGCAGTAATGAGCCTCGAGCATATTGTACATGCGGTACTTGTTGCAAGACTGGTAATGGAAAAAACGCCTCATGTTCAACTGGTGGGTGACGGCGCACTACAGTTTGCACTACAGCAGGGTTTTAAAAAAGAAAACATGTTAACCCCACAGAGCGAGAAGGCATACAAAGCCTGGCTTAAAAAAGGGATATTCGATCCCACGGCAACAGACAGCCTGTTGAAAGAAGCGGGTAAGAATATACCAATGGTACCTGGCCAGCAATTTAATCACGATACCATTGGAATGTTGGCGCTTGATGCAAAAGGAAACCTTGGCGGAGCCTGCACCACTAGTGGCATGGCATATAAAATGCACGGACGGGTAGGAGATTCTCCCATTATTGGCGCCGGACTTTTTGTTGATAACGAGGTAGGCGCAGCAACCTCTTCCGGGGTCGGGGAAGAAGTGGTTCGGATAGTTGGATCTCACCTCGTGGTGGAATTTATGCGGCAAAACTATAAACCTGAAGAAGCCTGCAAGAAAGCCATTGAACGGATAGTAAATAAAAGGAAAGAGCAAGCCAGGGGGCTGCAGGTGGGTTTTATAGCTGTGAATACTAGAGGAGAGTTTGGTGGTTTTGCCTTGCAAAAAGGATTTACTTATTGTGTAACCAACAAGCAGGGAACTAAGACCTATAGCGCTAAAAGCTGGTTTTAAGGTTAGCGGTAGCTATCAGCTGAGGCTGTCAGAGGGTTTTATTAATGTATAAAATGTAACGCAGGCTTTTATGGTGTTTCAACTGGAGATTTGCGCTTTTAATTTATTGTCTTGTATCACTGCGGAGCAATCAGGCGCGCACAGGATTGAGTTGTGTGATAATCCTTCAGAAGGTGGTACCACTCCTTCCTACGGCCTCATAAGGGCGGCTCGTGAAAAATTAATCATCGACATTTATCCAATTATTCGTCCGCATGGAGGCGACTTTTTATATTCCAGTGATAATTACGACATAATGGAAAAAGACGTGCTGCTTTGCAAGGACCTGGGGTGTAATGGTGTAGTAGTTGGATTGCTAAACAGCGACGGCACAGTTGATAAAAAGAGGACCTCTAAACTCGTGGCATTGGCTTACCCAATGGGTGTTACTTTTCACAGAGCCTTTGATCGGGCAATAGACCCGTTCCAGGCGCTGGAAGATATCATTGAATTGGGATGTGAAAGAATACTCACCTCAGGGCAAAAAGCGCTGGTTATAAATGGAACTACCCTCGTAAAAGAATTGGTAGAAAAAGCTGCAGACAGGATCATCATAATGCCCGGCTCAGGTGTTCGGTCAAATAATATCGACGAGATTGCATTAAGCACTGGTGCAGTTGAGTTCCACACAACAGCCCGCATGATCGTAGGAACTGAGATGAGTTGGATTAATACAAATATGAATGAGTCGTTGGACCATGTAGCATGTGATGGTAATGAAGTAAAACAGATCGTTTCAGCTCTAAAAGGTATTCGTTAAGTACAAAGCATCCAGAAGTGGGAAGCTTTGTACTTAATGAATATCTTAATTTAAACTAATCAACCTTGGTGATCTTCATCATGTTGGTAGGAAGGTGTAACTGAACAGGTGTACTGCCGGTATTAATAACTACATCGCCTGTTTTGATAAAACCTCTTGTGCGAAGTATGGAGATCTGGTCTGTTACAATATCATCAACACTATTTTCTTCTGCATAATAAAAAGCCCTTACGCCCCAGCTTAAACTTAACTGGTTAATCAGCGAACGCTCCTTGCTAAAAATGTATAAGGGTGACTTTGGCCGGTAACTGCTAAGTACAAACGCAGTGTAGCCGCTTTGCGTCATACCGATCAACACTTCAGCATTTACATCCTTTGCCAGCTTACAGGCATTATAACAGATTGCATCACTTAAAAATGACGGTGAATGGGCCTGCGGTGCAAGTTCTTCTTCGCGGTTATAGTTATAATCTGTTTTCTCAACTTCCATAATGATCTTGCGCATGGTTTCCACCACCAGCGTAGGATGCATACCAGTAGCTGTTTCACCGCTCAGCATAACTGCATCAGCGCCTTCGGAAACCGCATTTGCTACATCGGTAATTTCGCTGCGGTTGGGTTTGCTGCGCTCTATCATGCTTTCCATCATCTGCGTTGCAACAATAACTGGTTTAGCACGGTGCAGGCATTTGCGGATCAGTTGCTTTTGGATAAGAGGCACCTGTTCAATAGGCAGTTCAACACCAAGATCACCCCGGGCGATCATAATGCCGTCCGACTCAATAATGATATCCCGGATGTTAACCAGTGCCTCTGGCTTTTCAATTTTTGCTATGATCTTTGTTTTGCTTTTTTTCTCCTGAAGTTTGCTGCGAAGGATTACGATGTCTTTCACACTTCGCACAAATGATAGCGCCACCCAGTCGAGCTGCTGTTCAATGATGAATTCGAGGTCAACCAGGTCTTTTTCGGTGAGGGCAGGTAGGGAAATCTTCGTATCTGGCAGATTGACACCTTTCTTGGAGGAGATCACACCACCCATTGTAACTTCTACTTTTACATCGTGGTTTTTTTCAATGCTGATAACCTTTACTTCCAGCTTACCATCATCTATCATTATTTTATTGCCGATCTTAACATCAGAGTGGAGGTTAGGATAACTTACGTAAATGCGGTCCATGGTGCCCACCAGTTTTTCATTGGTGAAGGTCAGAATGTCGCCTGGTAGTACATTCAGCGCGTTGTTCTCTATCTCACCAACCCTCAACTTAGGGCCCTGCAGATCACCCAGGATGGCGATGTTGTAAGGCTCATTGCTGTTGATGGTACGAATGTGCTCGATGATCTGTTTTTTATCTTCATGGTCGCCATGGGAAAAATTCAATCGGAAAACGTTCACACCGGCTTTTACCAGTGCAAGTAGTTTTTCATGCGTATCGCAGGCAGGCCCCACGGTCGCAACAATTTTAGTTCGATGGAAAGTATGCTCGATGCCAGCCTGTTTGTCCATTGTCTGATGAAGGTATTTAGAAATATTTTTTGACATAATCTTGGCAGATTTTGGATTTAATTGCTGGTTGTTGGTGAACGGGTTACTCATCCAGTTTATAGTAACCCGGTTAAAAATTATATATTTTCAAATCTTACAGATCGTTCTCTTATCACAAATATGTGATTTTTTATATCATCAACCTATAAAAATTAACTTGCCAGTATATGAACGATTTTCATCCATTCGTCACTCATGCGCTGTTTGGCTTTTACCGCTTTCTCTAAAGGGGTGTAGTGCATTTTATTATTGATGATGCCTACCATTACATTATGTCGGCCTAACATAAGACACTCAACTGCTGAATATCCCATACGACTGGCGATAAGCCTGTCTATACAACTCGGGGAACCGCCACGTTGTATGTGACCCAGGATGCATACCCTGATGTCGGCAGATGGAAGTCTTTGTTTGATAATTTTACTTAATTCATCTGCACCACCAGACTCGCCACCTTCTGCCACCACGATCATGTTCACGAGCTTTTTGCGACGCTCCTTTTCCTGTAAGGATTCAATTAAATCTTCAATATTTGTTTTGCGCTCCGGAATGATAATGTGTTCAGCTCCGGTAGCTATGCCGCTGTGTAAAGCAATATAACCCGCATCACGCCCCATTACTTCAATAATGAATAACCGGTCATGCGCGTCGGCGGTATCGCGAATCTTGTCAATTGCGTCAACGGCGGTGTTTACTGCCGTATCAAAACCAATGGTAAAATCACTTCCCGCGATATCTTTGTCAATGGTGCCTGGTAAACCGATGCAGGGTATATCAAATTCTTTGCTGAATTTCAGCGCTCCTTTAAATGAACCATCGCCGCCTATAATCACCAGCCCGTTAATACCTCGTTTTTTCAAATTTTCGTAGGCCTTCTGACGTCCATCCGGCTCATAAAACTCCTTGCACCGGGCTGTTTTCAAAATAGTGCCCCCACGTTGTATAATATTGGCCACAGAACGGGATTCCATCTTCATAATATCATCATCTATCATGCCTGTGTACCCTCGCATAACGCCAAAAACTTCCATTCCATTGTAGATGCCTGTCCTTACAACCGCCCTTATTGCAGCATTCATTCCCGGGGAGTCCCCACCTGAGGTGAGTACTCCGATCTTAGAAACCTTTTTGTCAGTCATCAATTCTGAGACGTTTTGTTTAACGAATATTCAATAAAAGGCTGCAATCGTTTAATAAATTCTAATGAATATTTTAACACCAATCAAAAGTAAGGATTTGATTTGATTCATCAACGCATTACCTCATACTAGGGCTTTGTTAGCATTAAATGACGCATGGGCTATCAGCTATCAGCTATCAGCTAAGAAGGCCTTATGCTCAATGATATTTCAGTTAGTTTGCTGATAAAATATAAATGCTGTTTGCGCCAAATCTTAAATTGAAAGCTGTGGCTGATAGCTGAGAGCCGATCGAAGAGAGCCGATCGCTATTGGGCCAGAACATCGTTAACTTAACACCACCGCTTTGTCGGATTGTTAACAGCATGAAACATCGGTCCACAGCGGATGGATTGTACAACAAAGAAAATATTGCTATTAAAAAAGATTTGCACAGGCTAATCAGGTAATTTGCGATTGAAATATTTGTCACTCTCTATGAAAGTACTTGTTACCGGCGCAAATGGTTTATTAGGGCAGTATCTCATCAGGCAATTGCTTGAAAATGATCTTTTTGTTATCGCTACGGGCAGGGGGCCTTCCCGACTTCCATTTAAGGAAGCCCAGCACTTCAAATATATCGATGCTGATTTAACAAACGGACTTGCAATACATGATTTATTGTCTAATGAAAAACCAACTATTGTTGTTCATGGAGGTGCCATGACACAGTTAGATGACTGCGAGCAACAACAGGAGGCTTGTTTTGAAGTTAATGTTCAGGCTACCGCCGAACTGCTGGTGGCGGCAGAACAGTTCGCGCAGTTTTTTATATTTGTTTCAACCGATTTTGTGTTTGATGGTGAACAGGGAAATTATTCAGAAGAGGACCCGCTTAACCCGGTTAGCTGGTATGGCTTTACAAAGGTACAGGCAGAGAGTACTGTGGAAACAAGTGATATTCCCTGGGCCATCGTTCGAACCTGCCTCGTGTACGGCAACACATTCAGTGGCACGAGAAGTAACATCATCAACTGGGTAAAAGATAGTTTAGAGGCTGGCAAGGAAATACAGGTGGTGAATGATCAATACAGAACACCTACCTACGCAGGTGATCTTGCAAAGGGAATCCTGTTGATTATACAGCAACGGGCAACCGGTATTTATCACATTTCGGGGAAGGACTACCTAACACCTTTTGCTATGGCAAACGCAACGGCCGATTACTATAATTTGGATAAAACGTTATTAAAGGAGGTAGACGCCTCCATTTTCTCCCAACCCGCCAGGCGGCCATTAAAAACCGGTTTTAATATAAGCAAGGCAAGAAGGACCCTGGGCTTTGAACCGGTAAGTTTTGAGGACGGAATAAGCTTAATGGTTACTGGTTAATCTGCGGGAATTTGATAATGTCTCATCAATTCATCATCAACACATTTGCACTTCGCTGCAATATTTGAAAGGCTATTTCAGCCATCAGGTTTTCCTTGTCGAGGGTAGGATTTATCTCTGTTATTTCAAAACAGCAAATTTTTCGGTTCTGCATGAATTTACTGATCAGGTCTTCTACCTCTCTTTCTCGCAGTCCGTTGCTCACCGGTGTTCCTGTTCCCTTTGAGATGGTGGGATCAATGCTATCCATGTCGAAGCTTATATATATGTCAGTGCATGGAGACAGGTAGCGGAGTACACTTTTTACGACGTTTTCTGCGCCTTTTCGCCTTAGCTCACCTGTGCTAATTGTTTTCATGTTATATTTTTCTATCAGGCGCCTTTCTTCATTTTCGAAGTCACGGAGAGAAATAAATACCACATCTTCTGGCGATACTTTAGGATTTATGTTGCCTATATTCTTTAATTGTTCCCAATAAGCAATGGTGGCTGTATCAACTTCATTCGCAGCATGGTCTTTATTGTCTTCATTGAGAACAATTGCCATCGGCATTCCATGTACATTTCCGGAAGGCGTGGTATAAGGAGTGTGAAGATCAGCGTGTGCATCGATCCAGATTACGCCCAACCTTGCGGCCGGTTTAGCGATTTTAATCCCGGAAATTGTTGCGCCCGCATTGCTATGATCGCCGCTTATCACCATAGGAAAATGATCGCTTTTGATACATTCACTAACGGCCTTGCTTACCCGATCATACATGGTTACAATTCCTTTGGCGTGTTTGGCATGGGGTGATTCTATCGGTTCATGCAACAGCATGTTTTCTGTGGACACTTGGATGGTTGGAAAGTTTATAAAGAAGTTACTCATAAAATCAAGTGCGGCAATTTTTATTGCATCAACCCCCAAACTGGCACCCCTTGTGCCGGCGCCGATTTCCGAGGGTACTTCAATCAATTTTATTTTTTTCATGCCGCAAAGCTTATGTATGTAACTTACGATTTATAGATCACCTGCCTGGGGAACTGTTAATGTGCACTTTTTTCTAACGAGGAGGGCAATAAGACGAATGCCAAAGCAACACATAATTCGATGACAAATCTGCACAAATACAAAAAATCCCTGTAAATTCTCAGACTTACAGGGATAAGCAATTTAGGTGATTAGCCATTACGCGTGGATTGCAACTACTGGCAACTCACTCTGGTACGCCAATTTTTTTGTGTGACTGGTAACAAACAGTTTGCTTAGCAATGAATGTTTCTTTGGGATAGTCAGGATCAGGTCAATATCCTTGTCTGCGGCAAACTGGTTGATTGCTTCTACAAAATCATACTGGCGGATAAATGAATATTCGGCTTTATATCCTTCCAATATAAGTTCCAGCTTGGCTTTTTCTTCTTTGTATTCTTCAGTAAGTTCTACAAAGTGCTCGCTGTCCACGTTTACTACGTGTACATCAGACTTGAAGATGTTTAATACGGCCTGGATCGACTTAGCCGGAACGCTGTTTTCCACATCTTTAAAATCAGTTGCAAGCAATACATTTTTGATGCCTTTGTAAGTAGAATGCGGTGGAACAATTATTACAGGACATACATTCCTGTTTACCATGTCCAGTGTGTTGCTTCCAACGAGCACTTGTTCCATGCGGTTGGTTTCAGAGATACCCATTATGATGAGGTCGGCGTGCTGATCTTTCGCGAACTTTTCGAGACTATCTAACAAAGAGTCACTATGTTCTGCGACACAAACAATCTCAACATTGTGATGACTGCGGTGCATGTCTGTTTTAATGCTTTCGAGCGCCATCTCAACCAATTGGCTTGCTGATACTGAATTTTCTACTTTTGAAGAACCTTCTGCTGGGGCAGGACTTTTATTAAAAACGTTGTAAAGAATAATTTTTGCGTTTTGTACCTCAGCGGCGATTTGCACTGCGTAAATGGCTGCGTTTGTTGATGTTTCCGAAAAATCTGTTGGAACGATAAATGTTTTCATGTTTGTAATCCAGAGGCGTTTTTTTGGGATAATGTCAACCGATATTGGTTTAATATTGCCTCCGTATAATGTGTAAAAGTAACACATCATATCGAATGCTTATAGTTAAAGGAGTCAAAAATTACCACTTAGTGGTATAGGTTTAACAAAAAAAACTTTGAAACTTGTGTTCTTATTTATGTTAGCCATGATTTATGGCAAAAAATATTGTTTGCGAGCTTTTTAAGCCTTTTACTTTAACATTCGATGTTGCCGATTAAAGCAATTCTAACGACCAATGCAAACAATTACAGAAAAGTGATCATTGAGATTCGAATTATGTAGTCTTCATAGGGGTGTAATAAGGGGGCCTGCCTTCAACGGCGGGCCTTATTGTTTGTAAGACCGTTCATCTTTAGAAAAGTCCAGGAATCTCATGGTCTCATGTTGCCAATGTGGGCCCATAGGTGACGGCTGATAGCTGAAAGTCGTTCTCACTTGTGTCCCGACTTATAATGCTCCATCAGCTCGTCGCCGCCGAAATCGTGTTTCAGATCGCGGATAACGGCATGAACGTGATTTGCATCGTTTTGCGTATTATCATATTCTATGATGATTGTAGGTCCCTGCACACGGTAATAATGGGGGTGGCCAATACCAGGTTCGCGAGCCCCTGCCCAGGAGAAACGAAGGTTTTCCAAACCTGCCTGCTGAATATCTTTCATCATTTCATCGGCAAATAACTTCGTGTAGCGGTGAACGTACACCTGGATCAGCTTTAAAAGATTTTGTTGTTGGAGGCTGTTCATTGAGGACCATTTTAATCCACCCGCATGTTCTATCAAGGCGTTGCGCTTATTAAAAGTAAAAATATCGGCGGGAGCAATGCTATCTATTATCACTGCTTTCATTTGATTTTGTGACAAGGATCTAAGTAAAGTAAAACCTTTATCGGTTTCGTCTTTCAGAATTTCTTTTCCTTTCTGAGGGCCATCCTGCACCACTGCCGGATTTGAACCCATAAAACCTGGGGTGGTGGCAACCAACTTGTTCTTGCTGGCTGAGAAATTGAATGCGACATGATGTCCTTCGACCCGCCAGCCCCAGACGGTGTTTTTGCCGGGGATACCAAAAATGCTGATAAAATACTTTCCCGGGTCGCGGTAGTGATCAGTATCTTTTCTTTTTTCAATGGCCTTAAGAATCATTTCCAACTGCATGATTTCCGTAGTTTTTCGGTAACCATCAACGCTAAGACATGATTTTAATAAACTCATTGCGGCTCCTTTTTGTGAAGGCGTGAGCTCATTCAGGGAAATGCCTTTACGGTTATCTTTTGGAACGAAATGGAAGTTATAACGTTCATCATCATCATAAGGAAAAGAAGCTTTGAGCTGCTGATCCTTGTCAAGGCTATAAATAAATTTGCTGGCAAAATTTACTATCTCGGCTTTTTGGCCAGGCGAATTCAGTGCTACCATTGAAAGCAAAGCCATTAAAAAGGTAAAGCGGTTCATGTGGGCAGTCGTTAAAAGTTATTCACTAAGATACGTAAACTGGCAGGCTGTGCATGTATTTTTTGGTTGAAAACCAGGTTTTGAGAGAAACAAACTGCAAAGCTATAACTGGCTTGAATTATAAAAAAAAAGAGCCTTGTAGAAACAAGGCTCGTAACCAAAACTAACTGCTTATGAGAAAAAAAAACTTAATCTATTGTGGAATTCTGATGATGCAAGTTCGGTAAGAAGTTTAAAAAATTTTGTTAAGGAATGTTATCATCACGTTAATCAAATTCTTACCAAAGTAATTCAGCCTTTCGCTCGTGCCGGTCAATCACATTCTTAAAATAAATTTACCTAAATATTTTAATATAACAATAAAATATCAAATTTTTTTTTACGGGAAACACAGTACTCATTGCTACCAAAAAAAAGAGCCTTGTAGAAACAAGGCTCGTAACCAAAACTAACTGCTTATGAGAAAAAAATCTTTGTTGAATGTTTGATGATGCAATTTGGAATATAAACCCAGAAATCCGTGTTAACACCTGTTATTAAAAAGTTAAGCATAATATTAAATGTTACAATCGCAAATCACCTTAACTTATACAAATGTAAACTATTATTGTATTTCCGAACCTGTTTTTTTTGAAATTTGATTGACACCTCTGACTGATAGCTATATCATAATTTCTCTTAACTTCGCCCGCTATGACACAAGAACAAATTAAGAATATGAGGGATCGCGTTTCCGTCCTGAGGAGGTTTCTTTGACGTCGAGAACCGCGAGCAAAAAATGTTACAAGACAGGCAACTTACATTGGCGCCAGGTTTCTGGAATGACAATGAACGTGCTACCGTTATCCTGAAGGAGATTAAGGTAGACGAGTACTGGGTGAAGATGTATGAGAGGGTGGTGATGGCAGTGGAAGATTTTGCCATACTGTTTGATTTCTGGAAAGAAGGAGAGGCGGATGAACCGGAAGTTAAAGAGGCCTTTGAGCAAGCGCTTCATAATATTGAAGAAGCTGAGTTCAAAAGCACGCTTAATCAACCGGAAGATGAAATGCCCGCAGTGCTGGAGATCAACAGTGGCGCAGGAGGTACTGAAAGTCAGGACTGGGCTGAAATGCTGTTGCGTATGTATCGTATGTATGGCGAAAAGCAGGGCTGGACCGTTACTGAACTGGATTTCCAGGAAGGCGAGGGAGCAGGTATCAAATCTGCGACGCTACAGTTTGACGGAGCTTTTGCTTATGGTTTTCTCAAAGCAGAAAGCGGTGTTCACCGCCTGGTAAGAATTTCACCTTTTGACAGCAACGCACGTCGCCACACGTCGTTCGCTTCAATTTTTGTGTACCCGTTAGTTGATGACACCATTGATGTGGCAGTTAATCCTTCTGACCTGGAATGGGCATTTTTCCGAAGCGGTGGCTCAGGAGGGCAGAACGTGAATAAAGTTGAGACGGCTGTGCGGCTCAAGCATATACCCAGCGGTTTTATCATAGAATGCCAGCAGGCACGCACGCAGGGCGAGAACAGGGAAAAAGCACTGAAGATGCTAAAAAGTAAGTTGTACGAAGAGGAGATAAGAAAAAGGGAAGAGCTTAAAAACGCAGCCAATAGCAACAAACAAAAAATAGAATGGGGAAGCCAGATCCGCAGTTATGTGTTCCATCCTTATAAAATGATAAAGGACCATCGTACAGATTTTGAAGTGGGGAACGTACAACCCGTCATGGATGGCGAACTAGATGGATTTATCAAAGCTTACCTTATGATGGAGAAGGAATCCGGTTAGCCCTCATCATTTCATCAAAATATAAACAACTAAATCTTATATATTGAGCTCAACTCTATCCTGGTTTCTATTAATTGTCGCAGGCTTATTTGAAGTGGGTTTTACAACCTGTCTAAAATTATCTGCCAACTTTACTAATCTTAAATGGAGCATTGGCTTTTTTGTTTGCATAACGCTCAGTTTTATATTGCTGAACAAGGCCACCCAGGTAATACCGCTCGGCACCGGTTACGCGGTCTGGACAGGAATAGGTGCCGTAGGAACGGTTTTGGCAGGTATTATTTTTTTTAAGGAACCATCCTATTTCTGGCGGATATTTTTTATTTTCCTTTTGATTGGTTCGATTATCGGGTTAAAACTGGTTTCCAAACATTAAAAGTGTCAGTATGAATTTTGGCTATTTCAATTATCCAATGCCGGTGAATGAGCCGGTTCTATCATATGCTCCCGGCACTACGGAAAGACAATCTTTACAAGAAGCAATCGCCATCCTAAAAAATGAACAGGCAGATATACCCATGTATATCGGGAGCCAGGAAGTAAGAACCGGTAAAAAAATGGCGCTGCGCCCGCCCCACGAAACCGCGCATCTGCTGGGATATTTTCATGAAGGCGATGAAACCCATGTTAACTTAGCCATTGAAGCGGCGCTACAAGCCAGACAATCGTGGGCAAACCTGAGTTGGGAAAATAGGGCGGCCATTTTTCTTAAAGCCGCAGACCTGCTGGCGTCAAAGTATCGTTTTTTGATCAACGGTACTACTATGCTGGGACAAAGTAAAAATGCTTACCAGGCAGAGATTGATGCTGCCTGCGAGTTAATTGATTTCTTACGTTTCAACGTTCATTTTTTGAGCGAAATATATCGCCAGCAGCCTATCAGCAGTGCTGGAATTCATAATAGGATGGAATATCGGCCCTTGGAAGGCTTTGTGCTGGCAATTACCCCATTTAACTTTACAGCTATTGCTGGTAACTTGCCTGCCTCTGCTGCAATGTGTGGGAATGTAGTGGTGTGGAAACCTGCAGACACGCAGGTTTTTAGCGCACAAATTATCATGAAGGTGTTTAAAGAGGCCGGTCTGCCTGATGGAGTAATTAACCTGGTTTATGTTAACGGACCAGCGTTGGGCAAAGTTTGTTTTAGTCACCGTGATTTTGCAGGCATCCATTTTACTGGTTCAACCGGTGTATTTAATTCCATCTGGCAGGAGATTGGTCAGAATATCGGCAACTACAAGTCATACCCACGGATAGTGGGTGAAACCGGGGGAAAGGATTTTGTGGTGGTTCATAAATCTGCAGATGTAGATGTAACCGTTACTGCACTGATAAGGGGTGCATTTGAATACCAGGGTCAAAAATGCTCGGCTGCTTCAAGGGCCTACTTGCCAGACAATATCGCGGGAACGATAAAAGAAAAACTACGAGCTATTCTCAGCATCGTAAAAATGGGTAGTGTGGAAGATTTTTCCAATTTCATAAATGCCGTTATAGATGAAAAAAGTTTCGACAAGCTGCAACATCATATTGACGCGGCAAAAAGCGGTGAAGACACTGTGTTAGTTGCAGGCGGTAACTGCGATAAAACAAAAGGCTATTTTATTGAACCTACAATTATAGAGTCAAAGGATCCGCGATATATAACTATGTGTGAGGAGCTCTTTGGACCGGTGCTCACTATTTTTGTTTATCCGGCCGATGATTTCGAGAAAGCACTGGAACTGGTAGATTCGACCTCGCCTTATGCGCTAACTGGCTCTATTATTTCCCAGGATCGCCAGGCCGTGGAACTAGCCACCTCTAAGTTGCGAAATGCTGCGGGTAATTTTTATATCAATGATAAACCGACAGGGGCCGTAGTTGGGCAGCAGCCATTTGGTGGTGCCAGGGGGTCAGGAACAAATGATAAGGCAGGCTCCATATTAAATCTTTATCGCTGGTTAAGCGCAAGAACAATTAAGGAGACATTTAATCCACCTATTGATTACCGTTATCCTTTCCTTGGGTGAATATGACCATAAGTGTAATTATAATTTCGGCAATTTTTAAAAGATTCCTTTGAAAACTATCCTCAACCAGGAGCAGCTCTCCATCACCATACAACGATTGTGTCACCAGATCCTTGAAAATCATATGGACCTGGAGAACACGGTATTGATCGGGCTCCAGCCAAGGGGGATCTACCTTTCTAAAAGAATGGTGGAGCAATTAAAAAAGCAGGTGTTTCCTGCAAATGTTTTGTACGGCAAACTAGACATTACCTTTTACAGGGATGATATCAGGAAAGAACTGCATGTTGCGAATCAGACGGACATACCCTTTAGCATTGAAAACAAAAATGTGGTATTGGTAGACGACGTGTTATACACGGGTAGAACCATCCGTGCTGCGCTTGATGCTTTGCTGGATTATGGCCGGCCGGCAAAAGTGGAACTTTGCATCCTTGTTGACAGGAGGTTCAGCCGCCAGTTGCCTATTCAACCCGACTATGTAGGAAAAGCTATTGACTCGATCATTTCGCAGAAAGTAAAAGTTTGCTGGCAAGAAAATGACGGCAAGGAAGAAGTATTGCTGATCTGACGCATGTTGCTTAGCCCACCCTTTTAATATCTTGGATCAGCCTGAGTGCTATCTTGCATTTCTAATCACAGTTTTTCTTTTCCTTGTTTATGTTTTTACCCTAATTTCGCTCTTTAATGCAACTAAGCAAAAAACATCTTCTTGGCATTAGAGATCTTGCCCAACAGGATATCAAGCTCATTTTAGATACAGCCACTCAATTCAAAGAAGTTTTACAACGCCCCGTAAAGAAGGTACCCTCGCTCAGGGAAGTAACGATCGTAAATTTGTTTTATGAAAATTCTACCCGTACACGTATCTCTTTCGAACTGGCTGAAAAAAGATTAAGCGCTGATACTATTAATTTCGCTGCAAGCAGTTCTTCCGTTTCCAAAGGCGAATCGCTGCTTGATACTGTACGAAACATTCTTTCCATGAAAGTGGACATGGTGGTAATGCGTCATAGCGCGAGTGGTGCGCCTCATTTTCTTGCCAAGCATATTTCTGCCGCCATTATCAATGCCGGTGACGGTATTAATGAACACCCTACACAGGCATTGCTGGATGCATTTTCCATGCAGGAAAAACTGGGCAGCCTGGAGGGTAAAAAGGTGGCAATTATTGGCGACATCATGCACTCCAGGGTGGCCTTAAGTAACATTTATTTACTTAAGAAAATGGGTGCCGAAGTGATGCTCGCAGGTCCCCCCACTTTGATTCCAAAATACATTGAAGAAGCGTTTGATGTAAAAATTGAATACAACCTCCGGAAAGCTTTACAATGGTGTGATGTAGCAAATGTTTTGCGCATCCAGCTTGAGCGGCAGAACCAGGTGCTTTTTTCTTCCTTGCGCGAATACAATCTTGCTTATGGTGTTAAAAGCAGCATGCTGGATTCCCTGGGAAAAGAGATTTTGATCATGCATCCTGGTCCCATAAACAGGGGAGTGGAAATTGACAGCGATGTGGCAGACAGCAGTCGCTCGATCATCCTGCACCAGGTTGAAAACGGCGTGGCAGTGAGGATGGCAGTGTTGTACCTGCTTGCTGGAAGCGGCGGCGAATAGTGTTGACATAAATTTTTAAATGGGTTTGGGTGGGGCTCGGTGCTCGACTGCCTCCGTTGTTTATATCTAAAATCAGTACTAAAACATATTAAATGAAGCGTTACTGCCTTTTTCCAGGAACCTTTGATCCTATAACCATAGGTCATCTTGATATCATCAACCGGTCATTAACTATATTCGACAAACTAATAATTGGAATAGGACGGAACTCAAATAAAGCACCGATGTTTTCTGAAGAGCAAAGGCAATTATGGATACAGGAAATCTATAAAGATAACCCAAAGGTAGAGGTGGTGGTGTACGAAGGGCTGACCGTTGATTGTTGCAGAAGCGTGGAAGCGAACTTTATCTTAAGGGGGATCCGTTACGTTAACGACTTTGAATATGAAAAAGCCATCGCAGATATGAACCGCAGCCTTGATAATAAAATCGAAACCATCTTTCTTACCTGCCTTCCTCAATATACCTCCGTAGCCTCTACACTTGTTCGGGATGTTATAAGAAATGGGGGAGATGCTTCGCAATTTCTTCCGGAACCGGTGGTTTTATCCCTCGCTAAAATAAAATAAGCACGTAGCTTTTTTGCTGGTGTTCTAGTAACTAATTAAATTTTATGCTATGTCGATATGGTTCAATAAGAACCTTGTTATTGCGGACCTGGTGCCTCTCGGGAAATGCAATTTGGCGGAACACCTGGGCATGGAATGGGTAGAACTGGGCGATAATTTCCTGAAAGCAAGGATGCCGGTTGACTATCGAACAATGCAACCGTATGGACTGCTGCACGGTGGCGCCTCCGTGGCACTCGCCGAAACAATCGGTAGCGTTGGGGCAGCGATGGTGACCGACCACAGTAAATATTACTGTGTCGGGCTGGAGATAAATGCCAATCACGTAAGGGCAGCAAAAGCAGGTTCTGTAACCGGTATTGGCACCCCAATTCATATAGGTAGCACTACGCAGGTATGGGACATTAGAATATATGATGAAGCCGAGAAATTGGTATGCGTTAGCAGGTTGACTGTTGCAGTATTAAAACGGCCGCAGTAGGGTCACTGGTTAATTAGTGTTATTGAGCCATCACTATCAGCCCTCAGCTATTAGCCTTCAGACTTCGTCTGAGTTAAAAGGTGGTGCTTAACGGCGTAGTCCAATAATAATTTATATTTTACAGAAACTTCAAAATAGCACTAGACTATATCAGGTGTAACACATCGGTAATTGAGGGGTGGGTGTTGTTTAGTATCCCGGCAAATTCTTCCTTTTTTAGCCATTTAACCTCATGAATGTCCTCCGCAACCTGCGGGACAAGCGTTTGTTTACTATCTGATACCATATCATACCAATGACTTTCTTTCAGAATGTGTTTGCCGTTTTCGGTGTAAGTGTGGTAGGTGGTCACTAAAAACTGCTTTAATTCAACGCCTCTTAACCCTGTTTCCTCTTCCACTTC
>JBBPYM010000378.1:0-3873 GCA_038199905.1 Chitinophagales bacterium
CCTGTAATAAAATATGAAGCTGCTTTGCATGGTGAGGTTAAGAGACCTGGGTTAGGCCCATTACATACGGAATTTGATGGTAAAGGAAATGCTTATACCACGTTCTTTATTTCTTCTGAAATTGTAAAGTGGAGTATTAAAGACTTGAAAATTCTGGATAGGCAGCCAACTTACTATTCTCCGGGTCATCTTAGTATTCCGGGTGGCGATACGAGAAAGCCCTACGGTAAATATTTAATAGCCTACAATAAGATCACTAAAGACAGGTACTTGCCAACGGGCCCCGAACTTGCACAAAGTGCCCAGCTATTTGATATCAGTGGTGATAAGATGAAACTGCTGGCCGACTATCCGAGTATCGGCGAACCCCACTATGCACAAGCGCTTCCTGCCGCACTGATCTCAAAAAATTCATTAAAAATATTTAAGCTGGAAGATAACAAGCATCCTTATGTAACAATGGGTGAAAAAAGCTCAAAAGTTGTTCGTGAAGGAAACAAGGTGCATATTTATATCACTGCTATCCGGTCTCACTTTTCCCCTGATAATATTGAAGGAGTAAAAATAGGTGACGAGGTATATTTTCATCTTACCAACCTTGAACAGGACTGGGATGTTCCCCATGGCTTTGGTGTGAAGGGAAATAACAATGCTGAATTATTGGTGATGCCAGGCGAAACACAAACATTAAAATGGGTTCCGGACAGGGTAGGTATCTTCCCGATTTACTGTACTGATTTTTGTAGTGCCTTACACCAGGAAATGTCAGGTTATGTAAGGGTATCTCCAAAGGGCTCCAATGTGCCAATAACTTTTAGCCTTGGAAAAAATTCTGATACTTTAGACTCGCTGCTTAAAAAGTAGTAATTAAACAAACTGGCATCTTCAGTGCCAGTTTGTTTTAAACTGATCTACGGTAACAGTAAAAGATGGAAAAACGATCCTGAACAATTCTGCTACCATCACAGCATCCATTCCTGCATCTAATGGAATAATCTATGTAATAGACGGTGTGCTGTTGCCACCGGCTAAAAAATAAATTGACGTGTAGGTACCAGTTCAATTTTATCTATGAAAAACACACCATTGACCGTTTCAGCAAGAGCAATTACATTTATTTGTGGCCTCGCCTTGATAGTAGTGCTCTTTGTCCCACTTTGGCAAATCCAGCTAAACGCACCACAATACCCCGAAGGCCTCATTCTAAAGATGTATCCTAATAAAATTGCGGGTAACGTGGATATCATCAACGGGCTTAATCACTATATAGGAATGAAAACCCTGCACACAAAAGATTTTATGGAGTTCACTGTGCTGCCATATATTATTGTCTTCTTTGCGGCAGGCTGTTTGCTGGTAGCCTTGTTGAACAAAAGAAAATGGCTTTCTATTCTTACCGTCTTGTTTATTATATTCGGAATTGTTGCTATGGTTGATTTTTATAGATGGGAATACAATTATGGCCACGACTTAAGTCCAGATGCTGCAATACAAATTCCCGGAATGGCTTATCAGCCCCCGTTAATAGGATATAAAAAACTATTGAACTTTGGCGCGTATTCTATTCCAGACATTGGTGGATGGATATTTGTGGCTGTCGGTGTATCATTGCTGACGATCCTGATTTTACAATTCAGGAAAAAGAAGGCAACAGATCAACCCCTCGGAAACAGGACGGGTACCGCAATTTCAGCAATGCTACTTTTTACATTGGTATCCTGTAACGCAGGACCACAGCCAATTAAACTTGGCACGGATGCATGCACTTTTTGTAAAATGACTATCGCAGATAGTCGCTATGGGGCGGAGATCATTACCCACAAGGGGAAAAACTTCAAGTTTGATGATACCCATTGCCTGCTGTCTTTTTTAAAAGCAAATACCATTGACAGTAAAGATATAAAAAACACCTACCTCGTTAACTTCGCTGAACCTCATGATTTTATTGAAGCAACCAAAGCCTTTCTTTTAAGAAGCAGTGAACTGCATTCGCCCATGGGTGGCAACATTGCTAGCTTCAGTGGTAAAGCTCCATTTATGGAAACGGCTCAAAAATTCAAAAGCGAAGAAATTAATTGGGAACTATTGTTAAAGGAGCATTGATGCATACAAATTTCTATAAGTTCATTTTTGGCCTCTTTCTTTTTTCAGCAGTTAATGCGGAGGGAAATACCATTTTAGTGGGAAAATCAGGAACCTTTAAAACTATCCAAAAAGCCATTGACATAGCAAATCCCGGCGATACGATTTTAGTTGACGGCGGAATTTATAAAGAAGGAAATATTCTTATCCAAAAATCGATTGTATTAAAGGGCATTAATACTCCGATACTTGACGGGGAAAATAAATCCGCTATAATCTCTATCAAAGCTCATAACACAACTGTTGATGGTTTTAAATTACAACACACCGGCAGGGCCGAGATAAAGGATATAGGTGCTATAATGATTTATGACAGCTATCATGTTTCGGTGATCAATAATATTATAGATGATAGCAATTTTGGCATTTATATCCAGAACAGCGTAAGCTGCCTTATACAAAATAATGTATTGACCGCTTATGGCAAAGAAGAAGTGCAGAGCGGTAATGGTATCAATGGCTGGCGTTGCGACAGCCTTTTGATAATCGGTAATAAGATAAGTGGGCACCGTGATGGTTTGTACTTTGAATTCGTGACCAATTCATTGATCTGGAAGAACAACAGCACAAAAAATGTTCGTTACGGCATCCACTTTATGTTCTCTCATCATGATACTTACATTGCCAACATCTTTGAAGAAAATGGCTCGGGCGTAGCAGTGATGTACACCAATAATATTCACATGTATAACAATATTTTCATTAATAATTGGGGGGATGCAACTTATGGAATTTTATTAAAGGATATCACTGACAGTGATATTTCGGGAAACCATTTTACTAAAAATACAGTAGGCCTCCACATGGAAGGCTGTAGTCGGATTAACCTGTACAATAACTCTTTTTCCAACAATGGCTGGGCGGTAAAGATCCAGGCAAGTTGCGATAACAACGATTTTACAAAAAACAATTTTATAGGGAACACTTTCGATATAGCTACCAATGGCTCACTGGTGCTGAATACCTTTAATGGTAATTATTGGGACAAGTATGAAGGATATGATCTTAACCGTGACAAAACAGGCGATGTTCCGTATCATCCCGTTAGCATGTATTCAATGATCATTCACAGCAACCCTCCCGCCCTGATGTTTTTCCGCAGTTTGATTGTTTCTCTGCTTGATAAAAGCGAAAGAATGCTGCCTGGCATAACGCCTGGAGCATTGCAGGATGCAAAACCTCTAATGACGCAATTGCCATTATGATTTCCGTAAAAAATGTCACCAAAAACTTTGGAAAATTAAAGGCGCTAAACAATTTGTCCGTTACTTTTTCAAAGGGAGCATGTATCGCATTGCTTGGGCCAAACGCAAGTGGTAAAACTACCCTGATAAAATCCTTATTGGGGATGGTTGTGCCGGATAGTGGTTCCATTCATTTTAACAATGAACCTATTTCCAACAATTGGAGTTACAGGAACGAAATCGGATACATGCCACAAATAGGACGATACCCTGAAAACATGACCATCGCGAACATTATAGACATGATGAAAGATATCAGGAAAGAAGGCACAAAAAAATACGACGACGAGTTGATTCAAAGTTATGGTCTGAACAATATAAAGCACAAAAGAATGCGTACTTTATCTGGCGGCACAACACAGAAGGTGAGCGCCAGCCTGGCCTTTCTTTTCAGTCCGGAAGTTTTAATACTGGACGAGCCCACCGCAGGGCTTGATCCCCTTTCATCGGAATTGTTGAAGCATAAAATAATCAAGGAAAAGCAAAA
>JBBPYM010000379.1:0-6327 GCA_038199905.1 Chitinophagales bacterium
TTAAACTCACGGTAGGGTGCTGTTCCCAGCCAAAGTTCCCAGTCTACTTCGGCAGGTATCGCGAACTTGCCTGTGGGTGTTGGAATACCCTGCGGCCATACCGGACGGTCGGTCCACACATGCACGGTGTGCACTGCTCCAATAAGCCCGTCCTGGATCCATGTTTCCACTAGCCTTGTGTCATTACCGCTACTTCCCTGATTACCCATTTGCGTGACGACTTTATATTTTTTTGCTGCTTCTGTTAGGATCCTTGCTTCATAGATGTCATGCGTAAGTGGTTTCTCGCAGTACACGTGTTTACCCCGCTGCATTGCGGCCAATGCTATGGGTGCATGCATGTGATCCGGGGTAGTTACAATCACTGCATCAATATTCTTAGCCTCTTTGTCAAGCATCTCCCTGTAATCTCTGTAATAAGATGCCTGTGGCCATTTCTTGCGCGCGTTTACTGCCATCCGATCATCAACATCACAAAGTGTTACAATATTATCAGACCCCTTATTAAACGCAGCGGGCAGGTTAACTTCTGCTTTACCACCAGCCCCAATTCCGGCTATATTGAGCTTATCGCTGGGTGCCGTAAACCCTCTTCCCAGCACGTGACGTGGCACGATGAAAAAACCTGTTGCTGCAAGCGAACTGTTCTTTAAAAAATCACGGCGGCTTTTGTTTGTTTGTTTGCTTTTCATGTGGATGGCAATTACCACTAATTTAAAGATTTTTTGCTTAACCAGGTGGTTAACAAACCTGCTAACAGTTAGAGCAAAGCACTGACAGAGGGTGATCATCTGCAAATGGATGAAGTGTTGTCGAAAATTGCCTGAGGGTCCTTGTGTCCTTTGTGCCTTCTTTGTGGTTGTGGTTAAAAAAAAGCCTACAAACGAAGCTCTCCGTCAAAGAGCGAATGACTGGTTATAAGGCTGTTTAAGTGATAGTTTTTTTTAACCACAAAGCGCACAAAGGAAAACCCACAAAGGACACTAAGAGAGCCTGATTATCTGCGAAACATAGTATTGAAGGATATTCGAAAATTGCCTAAGGGTCCCTGTGACTTAGTGAATTCTTTGTACACCTAGCTATTCATTCACCAGCACTATCTTTCCAATATGGTCACTGCTTTCCATCATTCGGTGCGCAAGGGCAGCTTCCGAAAGTTTAAACTGTTTATAAATTAGTGTTTTCAACTTCCCTTCTGAAATTAATGGCCATACTTTTCTTTCCACCTCTTCCGCCAAAGTAGCTTTGAATGCCGCATCCCGTACGCGGAGCGTACTACCTGTAATGGTTAAACGATGCTGCATGAGGTAGGATGCATCAAAGGCAGCCTGTGAACCAGCTACGGCGTTAATAAAAACCAGTCTTCCGTCCTCCTTTAGCAGCCTGATATTCTTAGGAATATAATCTCCACCCACCATGTCGAGAATAACATCAATACCAGCTGCTTTCAGAACTTCCTCGAAATCTTCAGTTTTATAGTTGATGCATTTGTCCGCTCCCAGGGACCTGCATGCTGCACATTTCTTGTCGCTGCCTGCTGTAGCTGACACTGTTGATCCGAATAATTTTGCCAGTTGAATAGCAGTAATGCCGATACCGCTGCTGCCGCCATGAACTAGCAAATGTTCGCCCTTTTTTAAGCCACCCCTTTGAAATACATTGTGCCATACGGTAAACACAGTTTCGGGTAAAGAGCAAGCCTCCGCGAACGTAAGCGCTACGGGTATCGGCAAACATTGACTCGCATCGGCCAGTGCATGCGTCGCGTAACCACCGCCGCCAAGTAATGCGCAAACTTTATCACCAGGTTTCCAACGGCTAACTGCTGAACCGCAGCGTTCGATGATACCTGCAACTTCAAGTCCTGGAATATCGGCTGGAAAACCAGGGGGCGCGGGGTACTTGCCTTTGCGCTGGAAAACATCGGGGCGGTTGATACCGGCAGCTTTCACCTGTATCAACACCTCATGCGCGGCAGGCTCAGGAGTTGGCCGTTCCATAAGTTTTAGTACTTCTGGCGGCCCCGGTTCAGTTATCACTACTGCAAACATGTATGATTATTTTTTTATGAAAGATTCACCAATCACGGCAAGTTGATCGTTGTTTAACCGGGAGGTTTTTTTAAGGATGCCGACAAAAAAATCAACCTCCTTTTGGGTGGCCGGACAACCGGTGTTTTCACCAGGCATATCAAAACCAGCTCCCTCTGGCCTCACTTGTGAGTCAGCAAGCAAATTGCCTGCTTTGTCAAAAATTAACCAGAAAGGAATTCCCTGTTTCTCGCCGCGATGTTTTTTCAGCAGGTTCATGGCTCCGGGATTTTCAAGATTCTTTTTTGCCGGCGACTCAAGCACTACCAAATGTTCTACCACATAATTGTCTGAGAATAACTCTTTACATGTCGGGCTATTCATCAAACTATCCATCCTGTGGCACCAACCACACCAGGACGCATGAAAAATGATAAATACCTTTTTGTTCTCGGCACTCGCCCGTATACTGGCTTTCTCTAAAATTTCGCTGGCAGGTTTAGGCGATTGTTGAGCACTTGTGGGATAAAATAAAATGGCGAGTAAGAAAACTGCACCAGCTGTAAATAAACGCAGAAGCATTTTTTTCATATTAATTTTTCCCAATTTGAGTAATGTAATCAAACATAACCCGGAAGCAATTCCACTGCGTGTTACTATCGTTGGCAGTTGCATCAGGTTTAACAGGAGCATAGAAGCCGGCAATAAAATTAGCAGGAGAACTCCATACGGTTTCCATAACACCTGCATAACGGCTTTTCACTTGCCCTTTGGCCTGCTCGCGTAACTGGACCATCTGGTTAACCTGTTTAACGGCTATTCCAGGTTTTCTCCACGCACAGGTAATTACACGCAGGCCTTTACCTACAAAATATTCGGCAGTATTGGTAACTCCTTCATAGTGCCAGTCGCAGATAACTACCTGTTTCGGGATCTTGTCAACTGCTGTATGTGTGTAGTTCATACTTGCTTCCCACATCCCCATACCAGTCGATCGCGCATCTATAAGACGGTCGCCCCATATCCATAATTCTTTCTTCGTTTGTGCAAGGTGGTTATACAGCTTTGTTACTTCACCGGCAAACAGATTTCCCTTGTCTTTGCCTTTACAGCGTGGGCATTGATCATGACCAATATAGAAGACCTCATCCAGCCCCGCGTGAAAGGCATCGGCTTCAAACACGTCACAGATTTCATCTACCAGTTCAAATACAATTTTATGCACTTCAGGATGTAGGGGACAGTAACTTTTACAATAAAGGCTGTCGGCATTTGGCCAGGCATAATTGTCAGGAATAGCAATCCCCGGAGTCTCATCAAACTGCGGATATACCTGTAATAATTTACCAAGATGGTTTGCCCAGGACTGGTGCCCCAACAGGTTGATCTGGGGAATAACACGTATGTTATTTTGTTTGCAAGCGGCCACAATGGTTTTGATCTGCTCTGTTGACAAAGCGTCACCATCAACCAGTTCAGGGTGGCTTTTATATTGATAGTTATAATCGACCCGTAAAATAAGTGTGTTTACATTCCTGGTTGCCAGTTCCTTGTTTATAAATGAGTTAAAGGAGTCAAGTCCCTGGGTGGTTGGCAGGGCAATGGCAAATGCCCGAACGGGCAACACATTAACAATCGGCCGTTGCGCCGCAACAAATGTTAAAATATAGCAGTAAAGGATGGTGAGCAGAAAGGATTTAAATTTCACGGCGATATTATTTTAGGTACGACATCAGACATTTAAGTTAACAAGGATATTTAAATCCTGGTCTTTTTATTTAGTCTGCTCTCACGGTAAGAAAACAGGTGGCAATTAAAGCCCTCTTTCTGCTGGTGTGTGTCTCAAGGCACAAAATCATTTTTTGCCCCAATCATCTTCCATCTTCTTGTAAGATTTTTTTGAAACAGTAGACTTAGATTTAGGTTTTGACTTACCCGCTTTTTTCTTTGCATTAATGTTATTAACCAAAGAATTTTTTACACCAAGTTTGTTTCTACCAGCGGATTTTTTTGGAGCTGATTTCTTTGGAGCTGATTTTTTCGTGGGCTTACTGGGGGCTGGTTTCTTAACTGCAGCTTTCTTGGCTGGAGATTTTTTAGCTGGAGATTTTTTAGCTGCAGCCTTCTTAGCTGCAGCCTTCTTAGGAGCAGCCTTCTTAGGAGCAGCCTTCTTAGGAGCAGCCTTCTTTACTCCGGATTTTTTTGCTGCGGATTTCTTAACAGCTTTTTTTGGAGCAGATTTTTTCGATGTGGCCATGATAATAGTTTTATCAATCAATATCAATCATTGTGCCTCCGCTGGATATCGAAAAGGAATGGCAGAATAAGTCTCCTGAACTGATTTTTAACTTTAGTTTTTATGATCCTTTCTTTAATTCAGCTAACTGCGTAAATAACTCTTTTTCTTTTTCAGAAAGATTTTTTGGGGTCTTAATTGCAATCTTTACAAAAGCATCCCCGTGCAGGTGAGCGTTTTCATAAAAGGGCATACCCATACCTTTTAAACGGAATGATTTATCACTGTCAGTACCGGCAGGTATATTCATTTGAATGGTTTTATCCATTGTTTGTACCGGAACTTTTCCTCCTAGGACAGCGGTAAACAAATCAATGTCATTCTGAAAGTAAAGATCGTTCTCTTTTCTTTTAAACCGTGGATGTGCAGCGACCATAATTGTTATAAGAAGGTCGCCATTCTCACCATTGTGCCTACCTTCCGCACCTTTTCCTTTCATGCGCAGCACTTGGCCGTCGCGCAAGCCACGCTTTAATTTCAGGTTGATCTTCTGACCGTTTAGAGATATCTGTTTACTGCCGCCATGATATGCATCTTCCAGGGAAATTTCCATTTCAGCACGCAGGTCCTCACCACGGTATGACCTGCTTTGTCGTGGACGGGCTCCAGCTCCTGCGCTGGTTCTTTCGCCGAATATAGATTCAAAAAAGTCAGAAAAAGCACCGTCATCATCCGATTCGCCCTGGTTAAAACCACCCGAGAAAGGCTGGCTTCCATGTGATCTTCTTCGCTGATTGAAAGGACCTCCGGCACCTCCCGGCTGCTGGTAGTTCTTCCAATTCTCACCCAGCTCATCGTATTTCTTTCGCTTTTCCTGGTCAGACAACACTTCATTGGCCTCGTTGATTTCTTTGAATTTCTCTTCAGACTTTTTATCACCGGGTGCTTTATCCGGATGGTACTTAACTGCCAGTTTTCTGAAAGCTTTTTTGATATCTGCAGTAGAGGCAGATTTCTCTACCCCTAAAATCTTATAATAGTCTTTGTAATCCACAAAATTATTTTACTGTTTGATGTTTTTAAACTGAATTTAGTATTCACACTGCCTATGCCAGATCAAACACCTATGCAAGAACGTTATACGACCATATTAATCATTTTATTCTTAACATAAATAATCTTTTTTGGTGTTTTTCCTTCCAGCCACTTTTGCACTGTCTCATTAGCCATCACAATCTGCTCTACTTCTGCCTGTGATGCATCCAATGATATCCCGATTGTAGTTCTTAATTTTCCGTTTACAGAAACCGGGTATTCTTTAGAAGTTTCAACCAGATATCTTTCTTCAAACAAGGGATACACAGCATTCAAAATGCTTCCTTCATTACCTAAAAGGCTCCATAACTCTTCGGCAATATGCGGCGCATAGGGAGTTAATAGTATAAGTAGTTTTTCGAGTACTTCTTTTTTATAACATTTCAATTCGCCCAGTTCATTTACACAAACCATGAAGGCGCTGACGGCGGTATTAAATGAAAATTTCTCTGTATCCTCTTCTATTTTTTTGATTGTACGATGCAATATTTTAAGCTCAGCATCTGTGGCTTTGGATGTTTCCCAAACCTTTCCTTTTAGCTCATCATAAAACAGGCGCCAGAGTTTGCGCAGGAAACGGTGAACACCTTCAATACCTTTAGTATCCCATGGTTTACTCATTTCTACCGGGCCAAGGAACATCTCATACATTCTGAAAGTATCCGCCCCATACTTTTCTACCAGGATATCCGGATTAACCGTGTTAAACTTGCTTTTACTCATCTTTTCAACCTCAATGCCACAGATATAATTGCCATCTTCAAGTAAAAATTCAGCGTGCTGAAACTCCGGTTTCTTTGCTTTAAAAGCTGTTACATCAAGAATGGCTCCGTCAACAATATTAACATCTACATGTAATTGATTGGTGTCATAGCCATCTTTCAAGCCAGCAGAAACAAACTTGTTGGTACCCGTTATACGGTACACAAAACGGGACGAACCCTGGATCATCCCTTGGTTAAGCAA
>JBBPYM010000380.1:0-9101 GCA_038199905.1 Chitinophagales bacterium
AAAAAAATGTGTTCTAACAGTTGCCTTGTAAAAGGAGGGGAACCAGTTACAGTCATACCGTGAATAGGCCACCGTTAGGGCAACATCGTTAGAAAGGCTATTACTTCAAAAATCCAAGGTTGAAGGCATAAAATAAAGGGATGTACTATCGGTAGCCTTAAAAAGGTGGGTATCCATTGCGATCCTCTAAACTTTGTCTCCGACCTATTTTGTCAGCCTCGACTAGTAGGTAGAAGTCTTAACAAACAGAACTTTCTTCCATCGGCTACTTTGGATCCAAGAAACCAGGGTACTAGCAACCTGAATCATATACCTTTGTGCCACCTGTCTTGACGTTACCATTAAATTATCCCTATGACCCACGAACGACTGTTTCAGCAATTCGTAAGTTTTCTAAAAACACTAGAGAATGAAAGTCTTAAACCGGAAGATTTTACCCTTATAAACTTAATCATTGCAAACTTCAATGAAGTGGTGGCTGCCGGCACAGCAGGAGGTAAAAGGGGCAAATTGGTGAATCAACTAATAACCCAAAAGGTTACCACTGTTAAAGACAATAAACTGGACCTTCCCGCAGCAACTGTGAATAAAAGCACACAACACGTATGTAGACTGCAGTCTTTAAAGGCAGAGCGTTTTCGTGGCTTTACCGATAATTGTGTATTCAATTTTAACAAGCAGTTCGTGTTGCTATTTGGTCCGAATGGATCGGGAAAATCAAGTTTCTGCGAATCGCTTGAATATGCGCTTTTGGGATATATCAACGAGGCCGATCAAAAACGTATCCCTGTTGCCGATTACATAAAGAACGTTTATTTCCCCAACGCCGGCTCCCCGTTACTAAAGGGTGTAGATGAAAACGGGGAGTTGGTAGCGGTAGCGAGCGACCCGTTAAAATATCATTTCAACTTTATTGAAAAGTGTAGGATAGATGCTTTTGCGCGTATTTCGGGTCATACATCTTCTAGTCAAAAAGACCTGCTTTCAGCATTGTTTGGGTTGGAACAGTTCAACGATTTTGTAGACGGTTTTACTGATAATATCGAAAAGTATATTTCTATCGAGCCAGTCAAAGAAAAGGAGTTTGAAACGAAAATGAAAACAATAGAAGGTTACCAGCAGCTTGTAAACGATGCATCAAAAAAGCAGCAGTCAATCGAAGAAGAAAAGGTAAAGATAGTGCGCGACAGCAAGATGGGTATGGAATTCGAAAAGCTCGACAGGTTTATTCATGGCAAGGCCGAAGACAGGGGGCGTTTGTACCTGCTACAACAACAAATGATATCGGCAAATACGGTAACTATTGAATGGCCTTCAGTTGCCCAACTGCTACTTGCCATCGAAAGCTGGGAACAACAGGTAAAAGTCTTCAGGCAACTGCAAACCCTTTTTGAAAAATCTGTAAAAGACATTGATTTTTCCAGGCTATATGAAGCAGTTTTAAAAGTGGAGTTACAGTCGGCTGACCACTGCCCGGTTTGTGAAACACCGCTTTTAACCGCCGCTAAACATCCATACCAGCATGCACTGCTGCGACTCGATGAACTTAAAAGTGCCGCTGCTTTGGAAGAGAACAGGAAACATGCCTGGTCAGCACTTTTAAAAGAAAAAGATAACGTGGTGGACTTAGTCAGTAAACTCAGCACAGCCTGTAATGCCAGCAAGATCAGTTTTTCACTTGAATTGCCGGAAGAGCTTAGCATTACCTTCCCTTTAGTAACGGACCAGGAACCATTGTTGAACACAATGCTTCGGTTTATAAATGAGACAAAACTTGCGAAAGAAGAACTGTTAAAGACTGAGGCAATCATCTATGCTGAGAATAAATTGAATGACCAGGCAAACGATAAGACTGCCATGGCTTCCGAATTTGATATGTTAAATGGTTTAAGCTCGAGGATCAAGGAACTTCGTACCGAAGAAAAAACTTTACGCGATATGACATCGGGTGCTGAAAACAAGATCAGTGACTTTAATAACTCCACAGGGAAGTTGCAGGAAGAAATAGCAGCAGAAAAGCTAACTATTGGTACTAACATAAAGTATATAGAAGCATACAAAAGATTCAAACAATGGATGAGTTATTATAAAGATCAGCTACCATTAAAGTTTGTGAATGATTTGAATGAACTGGTTAAAGAATTTTATAATTTTATCAACAAAGACGATGCGGATCTTGAGTTGATCGCCTCCATTCAACTGCCTGCAATGGCGGACCAACAGATGAAGGTCTCTTTCCAGGATCAGCCTAAAAAATTCTTTAATGCATTGCAGCTACTCAGTGAAGGCCATATAAAATGTCTGGGACTTTCAATCCTTCTTGCAAAGAGCATTCACTCCGGGGCAAGTTTTATGATATTTGATGACCTGGTAAATGCCATTGATGATGATCACCGTATTAACATCCGTGACCTATTCCTGACAAATAAGCATTTTGCAAATAAACAATTGATCATTACCTCGCATTCAGAGCTGTTTATTGAAGACTTTGAGAAGCGAATGGACAAAGATGAATATCAGCGTAAAGTACAAAAAATTTCTTTCCTAAAAAGAACCGGAAAAATGATTCAAACCATCGATTGATATAGATTTGTAATCGAACCATCTTATAAACAATTCGTGAATAAGTCAGTAGCTGAGAAACTAGGCATCAAGACAAAGATGCGTACCATTTTAATTAATGCCCCTGCTGGTATTATGGAAGATATTGATCCGCCTGAGTTGGAACTTGTTTCCAGGCTTACAGGAAACTTTGACTACATTCATTTTTTCGTTTATACACAATCAGAATTCCACAAGAGATTTGCCGGGCTGGCCGCGCGTTTAAAACATACAGGAACACTTTGGGTATCCTGGCCAAAGTCCGGTAAGGAAGGAACTGATCTGAGTATTACCACAGTTATTAAATTAGGCTATGATTATGGCCTGGTGGAAAGTAAATGTTTGAGTATAAATGCTACCTGGTCGGCCCTGAAATTTACGCACCCCAAAAGCGGCAAGGAATACAACAACAGTTATGGTAAGTTGAAGAACTGACGGAGATTATCGTCTGAAGAAGGCTGCACCAATGGCGCTACCAGTCTTCCGCTCCTGAGGGAGTACTGAATGAAGAGAAAGGTGAGAATATAAAAATGGCTGATGATATACTTTCCAGGTAACAGGCATTGTTCTCATATATATTTTCTGAGGTCAACTTTGCTGGTTTCTTTTCCCCAAAATAATAACCCGGCAAATTTTATTTGCCGGGTTATATCTATTGGAACTGAATTACATTAATGGGACATGGTCATTTCACTTTCTGTTGTCGTCTTTGAATTTTTCTGCCAGATGAAAAATATGATAAACAGAACAATTAATATTGCTGGAAAAGTCATCATTTTCACTAATGCCTCTTGCCCGGTAGCTAGTTCCAGGGCTGTGCCTGTAAGTCCTTTTGCGGTGTTCTCAACCCTTGCGCTGTCGATCCAGCTACCTATGAAAGGTTGGAATATTGACGTAGAAAACATACCCACGCCACCAACGATAGACATACCGAGGGCACTACTTTTGGGAACTCTATGGGCAACCGAACCGATCATAACCGGCCAGAAATAACAGATGCCGAGCGCGTACACTATGGCTGCCACGTATGCCATGGGCCCGGTTACCGTACTGAACATATAGATACCAATGGTCGCGAGGATCGCGCCTGCAAGCAATACACCGGTTTGACCTAACTTACTAACAACAGGGCCGGCGAACCACCTGCCAACTGCCGACACGCCAAAGGTCAATGCCAGGATCAGCATGGCATCAGCACCACTGGCACCTAACACAATTGTTACCCACTGGCTTGGACCGAACTCTGAAATAGCTGTAAGTGCCATGCAGAAGAAAATGAAAAGGTACACGGGACTCAACATTGCCTTGAAATTTTCAGCAAGCGAGTTTGCGGCTTCCAATTTTGCTTTTGGAAAAGTTTTGCCGAAGAAGAGCACAGCATAAATAACGGTAGGGATCAACGTGATCCACATCTGCGACTCCCAGCTAAATCCACTTTTCGTCATAAAGTAGGAGATGAGGGATCCCACAAGTATGCCACCCGGAAACCACATGTGGAAGCGGGCAAGCATTTTCTGCATCTTGACACCAGAATACATATCTGCTATCATGGGGTTACAGGCTGCTTCCGTACATCCGTTACCAACGCCAATCAGCAACGTAGAGATAAGTAACGTTGTGTATCCGCCAGCATAAATCGTTAACAAGATGCCGATGGTGTGGCACACAAATGCCACCATCATAATATTTTTTGGACCAAACGTATGATAAACCAGTCCGCCGATGATCATTGAAATGGGGAATCCCAGGAACCACATGGAATTGATGAATCCCAGTTGTTCGGCTGAAAGCCCAAATGTCTCACCTAACTGCGGCAAGACTCCTGCCCGGATAGAAAAAGTAAAGGCTGTCGTGATTAGTGCAAAGCAACTGCCGTTAAACAAGGCGCTTTTATTAACGTTTTCGTTCATCAAATTTAAATTTTTTGAGTTTTAAGATTAATGAAACAAATGTAGGGTTTAAAGGTATAAGTTAGATAATGGTATAAATATTATTATTTTAGTTACAGACTGTTGGAGATGAGTTTTTTTTAACCGCAGAGGAACGCCAAGAGGAACCGACAAAGTAACACAGAGAATTTCCTCTGCGCCCTCTGCGCTTCCTCTTGGCGTTCCTCTGCGGTTAAAAAAAAGTTTCGGATTCACCCCCCCCCACGAAAAGCCGGGTTTTTAGTAACCAGGATTCTGCTTCATCCCAGCATTCGTATTGGTTTCAAACTCCAGCGCAGGAATCGGCATTGCATAATGCTCATCTCTCCAAACGATCTTTCTTCCTGCTGCCACGGTGCTATAAAATGCTGACTCCGCGTTGCCTAATCTCAAGCGACGCACATCTTCCCACCACCTTGTTTCACCAAAAAATTCCGCCCATCTTTCATACAGCAATGGGTTGTTGGCGAGATGGTCGTCGAGGGATGTTTTAGTTCTTGCTGTCAAGCTTGCGTAGTCGATAGCAGAAGGCGAATTAGGCGCGAATCCATAAGCACGCCTTTTTACTTTATTGATATATTCAAGCGCCAGCGCAGGATTCGAGGATTTTATCACTTCTGCATACATCAGGTAAACATCCGGAAGGCGTATAAAATAAAAGTTCGCACCAGCAAGATTTTTTACCTCTTCCAGTTTGCCATCCAGGTATTGGTTCTTGCGTAGCGGCCAGCCAAAGAAATTATCTTTGCTAAGACCTGTTGCGGCATCAAGATTATACCATTTGCCGAATTCAGCCTGTGCCACTTTGTAAATTTTTCCGGCAACTTTTACCGAGTCAAAAAATGGTTGCAGTGCGCAAACATACAGCCGTGGATCAGGGCCGTCTGCTTGTTTACCTGCGAGTCGCCTGCGATCCGTTTGTTGTTGAACGTAAGAACTTTTCAGCGTCCATTTTCCGGCAATCATTTCCATTTCTTTGAATGGTGTATTGTCGTTATAACCGAATCTTTTCAGGTTCTGATCATGCATATATTCGTTGCTGTAGCCCATTGCTTTTCTTTCATCATCAGCAGGATCTATGTAAAAAGGCGTGTATAGGAGCGATACGGTCGATCCGCTGTTTGCCTGCCTTGAACCGGTAGAATTGCTGGCTTCCGGCGTGGCTTTGTTTCCTATTTCATAAAAAGATTCGGAGTTATATTCATACTGGGTGTTACCATTGAACATATTCTTGTAATCAGCAAATGACACCATCGATTTGCCACTGTTGTTGATACAATCTTCCAGGTAAATTTTGGCACTGTCTGGTTTCTCCGCGAACAGGTAGGCCTTTGCCAGCGCGGATTTCGCCGACCACTTGGTGGCCCTGTGAATGTCTTTCTGGGCTTCCAGCATTGTTGAGGCTTTTTTAAAATCATCGATGATTGCCTGGTAGGTGTCTTTAGTGCTTGCCCTTGGTACAGACATAGATTGCAGGTCACTGGGAACTGACTTGATAACGGGAACGCCCATGCCATTCAGTTCCGGCTGGCCGTAAAGACTTTGTAAATGCCAGAGATAGAAACCTCTCATGAACAATGCTTCTCCTTCTTTGGCATCAATAGCAGGCGTTTCAGTTGCAGGAGCTTTAAGCCTGTAGCTGGCAATGCCGTTGAGGGTACTGTTAGCAAAATAAACGCCCTTTTGAATCGCGCGCCATTCTTCCACCAACTTACTATCGCCGAGTTGCGCTTTGCCGCTACAGATACCTATCCACGATTCATCCCCACGCCACTGGAGATCCACCGTGTGATCAAGACAATACAATGAATAACCCTGCCAGTAGTGGCCCGTGAAACCCCATTCATGCTGAACACCATAAACGGAAACCAGCATCAGGTCGAGGTCCGCCAGGGATTTCGGGAAGTCAGCAGGGGAAATGGAACTGACATCTTTTAAGTCAAGAAATGATTTTTTGCAACCCGTATTCATCCCGCAAAGGACCGCTATCGCCAAAATATAGATTAACTTTTTCATAATAATTTAATTAATGTGAACTGCTAGTGTAATTCCGCGTCATTAAAATTTCAAGTCAATACCCACTGAATAGTATTTGGTTTGAGGATATATGTCGAAACCATACAAACCATTGTTCTTAACATCATTTGAAAATTCCGGGTCAAGACCGGTAAATTTGGTAAAAGTAACCAGGTTCTGACCGGTGACGTATACACGAAGTTTTTGTAATTTAAACCTGTTCACCAGGTTGTCCGGTAAAGTGTAACCGAGCGAAAGGTTTTTGATCTTCAGGTAAGATCCGTCTTCAACATAGTAGGAGGAATACCAGGAATAGTTCTTACTTGGATCAATGATAAATTTGGAGCTGTTTGATGGATCTACCTGACCCAGGCGGGGCTGGCCGGTTAAGCCATTACCGAGGAAGTAAGAGGCGTTGAAAATTTTCTGCGTG
The DNA here is from genome assembly GCA_038199905.1 of Chitinophagales bacterium. Lineage (GTDB taxonomy): Bacteria > Bacteroidota > Bacteroidia > Chitinophagales > Chitinophagaceae > JADCRZ01. The sequence goes on from JBBPYM010000380.1 coordinate 6,979, forward strand.
CTCTGGTAATCCTGCTGAAATGATTGTTCAAATATCTTGGCCCCATTGATCACATCACGGCCTGCCAGGCCAAAGAACTGAACCATAAAGTCGATGCCTTTCCAGTCAAGGTCCAGGTTGAAACCATACTGGAACTTGGGCCAGGGATTTCCGATAAAAGTTCTGTCGAGATCGCTGATTTTTCCGTCGCCATTGAGGTCTTTATAACGCAGGTCGCCGGCGCCTGTGTATTGGTGATTATAGTAAGCTTTAGCTCCGGGCTTGATGGTGCCGGCTGCAAGTGCTTTTTCGGTGGCGGTAGCGTTTAAAAGGTCTATTTCTTTTTGGTCCTGGATCAATCCTTCTGAGATGAGCCCGTAGATCTGGCCTACGGGTTGACCGTTAACCGTTTTGAAAGGCGAGTTTCCACTCATGAAAGAAAGTGATCCGCTATAGATGTAGGCCGTAGGAATACCAAGGTCAACCACTTTGTTATGATTTTGCGAGATGTTACCAGAAACGCTGTAATTAAGGCTTCCTTTCCTGTCACGGTAAGTAGCTGTGAGCTCCCAGCCACGGTTGGATATTTTGCCGATGTTTACCGGCATGGTACTGTTGGCGGCATTAAACCGAGCAATGCCGGATGACAAAGGTATTGGCAGGTTATACAACATATCCATTGTTTGGCGGTCGTAATATTCTGCCGAGATCGATAACCTGTCACGGAAGAGGTTGATATCGATGCCCGCGTTTATAGTATTGATCTGTTCCCACTTGATATCCTGGTTGACTACTTTTATAGAATTAAAACCACCGACGATATTGGTTTCATCAAAGCTGTGCTGGTTAACCTGCACGTAGGAGGGCTGGTAGGCAAAATTGCCGATAGCGGCGTCATTGCCGAGGATGCCCCAGCTTACACGTGGTTTAAGCAGGGTGATAACACCGTTGCTGATCTTGTCGAAGAAAGGTTCTTCATTTACTTTCCATCCAACACCAAGGGATGGGAAAACGCCCCAACGGTTTGAGGGACCGAATTTCGTAGAACCATCACGACGCACATTTGCGGTGAGCAGGTATTTATTGTTGTACGTATAATTGAGCCTTCCGAACTGGGAAAGGAGCCGGCCATAACTCAGTGATCCATCCGCGGACCTGGTGGGATTGGTAGAAAGGCCAAACGACTCAGCTACCTGCACCGGGAAACCTGTGGCAGTGCCACTCAGGCTTGAGCCAAATGATTTCCTGATCTCATAGCCAGCCATCACTTTAAAGTCGTGTTTTTCCCTGAACACTTTACCATATGTTAACTGTGTTGTTAGCTGGTAACTTTCGCCGTAACTGGAAGACTTGGAATAGGATTCAGCCTGAGCGGTTCTAAGCAGCAGGTTTTTTTCAGTAAAATTATCTGTGTAGCCCGTGCTAAAGCCACCACCGGCAGTGGTTCTGAAGTTCAGGCCTTTTAGTATTTCCCAGTCAGCAAACATCACTCCATCCAACAGTAGCGCTCCGGATTTTTGATGACGATAAGCAAGCGATGCGATGTCGTTGCCACCGGAAAATTCTACTTCACTAGGAACTTTTGCAAAGCTGCCATCTGCATTTCGTATAGCCATATACGGTAGTGTGCGCCATGGAATATTCTGTGTGTAAGGGTTCTGCGATGTTTTGGCCATATACATCATATGACGAGGAAAAAGAGAATCCGCCATATTACATTGATTTGAGAGCAGACAAAAACAACGATATATGCAAATAGGCCTTTGTAGCCTGTGCAAATGGTATATAGGAGACCTTAGGCGTGATGCCTTTCTGGAGCGGATACAGCAAGATATTTAAAGAAGGCTTCCACGAAGAGAACAGATACCTGAATTTAAGTTGGTCTTACGGTGTGTGTGATCGATTTATATTATCCCCATGATTTATATTTTATGATTTGAAGAACGCATGTTAAAATTGCAAAACAGGGGAGGCGTTATGGTAGGCTATTCACTCCCTGCAAAAATTTCCAGCTAAGGTCTGACTGCCCATGCAAGACCATCAGGCACGCCACCAACATCAAGCCGGCTGGTAACATCCAACGTTTTCAGATCTATGATCGCAATATAATTATCGGCAGAGCAGGCAACAAAAGCCCTGCCGCC
>JBBPYM010000381.1:0-5115 GCA_038199905.1 Chitinophagales bacterium
ACGGGTGCGATATGCAGAGACCGACCAGATGAGCAGGGTTTATCATGGCAACTATGCGCAGTATTTTGAACTGGCACGTACAGAAAGTATCAGGCACCTGGGAATGACTTACAAAGAAATGGAAGCCATAGAGATCATCCTGCCGGTAGTGGAAATTCATTGTAAATTCTTAAGGCCGGCTCGGTATGACGACCTGCTGACAATAAAAGTTATATTGAAGGAATTGCCAACGGATCACCGGATAGAATTTTTTAATGAGGTTTATAATGAAAAGGGGAAGTTGCTTACAACTGGCAATGTGGTACTTTTTTTTATCAATGCAAAAACGATGAAAAAAACTATGATGCCTGAATTGCTCCTTCAAAACCTGCGACCGTTCTTTAGCGCAGCAGCAACTGGCAGCACTGCCATTTAATTATTTTAACAGGTCGAGCACACGCCACATTTTCCTTACGGTTTCGCTTGAACTTCCGTCATAATTATTGATGATAATAGCGAAAGTATATTCGGTGCCAGTTTTACTTTTGATGTAACCGGTATAACTCCTGGCGCCATTGATCGACCCACTTTTCATTGTGATGCCATTTATTTCAGGCAACGCACGGTAAAAAGAATTAAACCATGGTCTTAACCGGGCATACTGCATTACTTTTACAAGCGCGTCCGTTGTAACACGGTTCTGTGGCGATAAGCCGCTGCCGTCCATAATATTCAGTGCAGATTTTTCGATGCCACGCTGGCTCCAGAAATATTTTATTATTTCTATTCCTTTTTCGGTTGAACCCAAGCCCTCTTTGTCAGCAGCAATGGTTTTAATAAAAGCCTCTCCATAAAGATTGATGCTTTTTTTAAGAAACCAGTAATTGATACTATCCAGGCTTGGAGAAAGGGTGGTAAAAAGCGTTGTTACTTTAAATACGGGTGGCATACTTACCCAGCCTTCCTGTTTCGATATTGCTACACCACTGTTGTTTAGCAATTCATTAAAGCTATTGTTCATGGCTGCGAAAGGATCGGGCATTGAGCCAGAGATCTTAAAGGCACGCTCTCCCACTGGTATGGTACCCCTTACATAGCCGAATGCAGACCCTGGCGGAACATAGATGAACGCATTATCACCAGTTCCTTTTTCAGCGGCTCTTACTTCCGAAAACAAGTCAACTCTAACATAGGAAGGATCAATAGCAACAACAGTACAAGTGTCGCCAATTTTTAAACCAGCAGACTGCAGCGTGATATCATATTGATTTTCGCGCCAGTTGAGCACCGAAGCACCCGCGCCATAGTAGTTACCGATATCCTGCCAAATCCATCCATCCGGAATAATCGCGGAGCTCCAGTTGCCCTGGTTCTTCAACAATAGGCCGGATACTTTTTTTATACCCGCTTTTTTAATTTCAGTAGCCCATTTCTGCAGCACCAGATTTTCTTTGGTGTTTTGCCATCGCCAACTGCCAAGGGTCGGGTCTCCTGAGCCGGCAATATGCAGGTTACCTTTTAACTCGCCACCTTCTACCTGGCCATCGTAGCCCAGCACCGTCTTGTAGCGGTAATCAGGTCCTAACAACTCCAGCGCTGCCGCACTGGTAATCACTTTCTGACAACTGGCAGGCACGAGTCCTACCTGTGCGTTTTTGTTAAAAACCTGTTTGCCGGTTTTACTGTCTACAACACATAAGCTGATGATAGCATGTTTCATTGTAATATCAGCTTCCAGCTTTTTCACGGCGTCGTTTAAACGCGTTGAGACATCCTGTCCAAAAGAAATATTGCAAAAAAAGAGGTAAAGTAAAAAGTTTATTAATCGCATTGTATGTTATGATAGTTTGCCAAATTAATGATTATTTCAGTGCTTTTTCGCAGCAATGGCATATCGACATAAAATAGCTGATGAAAGCGGGTACTGAAATCTTGCTGCTATTTCCTAATTTTATCAAAGTTTCCATCATCCTTAAAATTCTGTATGAATCAAAATGTAGTTTATGCTTCGATCATTACCATTGGCGATGAATTACTGATCGGGCAGGTAATTGATACAAACAGCGCCTGGATGGCCACCGAACTTAACAAGGCAGGTATTTGGCTTAAAAGAAGAATTGCCATTGGTGATAACAGGGATGAGATCATCAAAGCATTAAACGATGAAAGCAATATTTCAGACATAATATTAATAACCGGTGGACTTGGTCCAACGGCCGATGACATTACTAAACCGGTATTATGTGAATATTTCGGTGGCAGGTTAGTGGTTGATAAGGGAGCGCTGGAAAATGTACAACAAATTTTTGCAAGGCTTAACCGGCCAATGCTCGAAAGCAATCTTAAGCAGGCTGAAGTGCCGGATACTTCAACCGTTATACAAAATAAAAGAGGAACGGCCCCCGGGATGTGGTTTGAAAAAAACGGGAAAATATTTGTCAGTATGCCGGGTGTGCCCCATGAAATGAAAGGCATGATGCATGACTATGTTATACCCCGTTTGCCGCAATTTTTCAATATGCCCTTTATAGTTTCCAAAACACTACTTACGGCAGGAATCGGAGAATCGTTTTTGTCTGAACTTATAAACAATTTCGAACAGCAACTGTCACCCTCCATCAAGCTGGCCTACCTGCCTAATTATGGAATGGTTCGGCTTCGCTTAACAGCCATTGGCGATGAAAAGGAGATGATAGAAACCAAATTAGCACAACAGTTTGAATTACTTAAAACGGAGGTGAAGGAATACCTGGTAACCGATGAGGATGATGCCATGCACGTGGTAGTGGGTAAATTAATCAAGAACCAACATAGAACCCTGTCCACCGCTGAAAGTTGCACTGGTGGATATATTGCTCATTTACTTACCGTCGAACCTGGTGCCTCACAGTTCTTTGCTGGAGCTGTAGTTAGTTATTCCAATGAGGTTAAGGCAGATGTGCTGGGTGTATCAAACGAGACAATCCAATTTAATGGCGCTGTGAGCGAGGAAACGGTTCGGGAAATGGTAAAAGGATCCCTGAACTTAATGAAAACAGATTATGCAATAGCAGTTAGTGGAATTATGGGCCCCGATGGCGGTTCAGCTAGTAAACCTGTAGGAATGGTATGGATTGCTGTAGGGTCGCTTCAACATGTAGTAACCCAGCAGTTTAATTTCCGGTATGACCGCAGGCGTAATATTGAGCTTACAGCAAATAATGCATTAAACCTGCTTCGGAAATTCATTATAGGAGCGTTCTGATTATGCATTGCAGGACATTAAATAGGAAATAATTACCTTTGGCAATTGAAAATGCATCGTTAACAATCAGTAACAGAAAATACATGGCTATAGTTGACCTGGTAATGCCAAAAATGGGTGAAAGTATTACGGAAGCCACTGTTTTAAAATGGCTGAAAAAACCTGGTGACAAAGTGCTGCAGGATGAAACCGTGTTGGAAATCGCCACTGATAAAGTTGATAGTGAAGTGCCAAGTATCGCCGATGGCATTATTGAGAAAATATTTTTTGAAGTAAATGATGTTGTACCAATTGGTGCAGTGATAGCCACTATTAAAACCGAGACTGCAGAACCCGCAGTAGATAGTCAAACTCCACAATTCATCCCGACCAATAACGGATCTATTAACCATGGAAATGCAGATGATGTTGAACTGACAGAAACTGAAAATGTCCAACAACCAGCCAATGCCAAGGTTAACAAGTTTTACTCTCCTTTGGTGATGAACATTGCAGCCAGTGAAGATGTAAGCATGAGTGAGCTTGAAAACATTCCGGGAACTGGTAATGAGGGAAGGGTAACTAAAAAAGATATTCTCGACTATATAGAGCATAGGAAACAAAGAAAAAGTGAAAGTTCACAGGTAAAGGTCCTCCGCCCAGTAGAACTTGTACAGTCACAAAACGATGACAGGGGTGCAAAAAATAATGTGCCAACCGTTTACAGTGGCAACGTTGAAATAGTTGAGATGGATCGCATGCGCAAGCTCATTGCCGATCACATGGTAAGAAGTAAGCAGACCAGTCCACATGTAACCAGTTTCTCCGAGGCAGACGTAACCAATCTTGTGATGTGGCGCGAACGGGTGAAAAAAGATTTTGAAAAAAGAGAAGGCACGCGCATTACGTTTACACCATTGTTTGTAGAAGCTGTTGTTCGCTGCATTAAGAAGTACCCTTTAATCAACAGCTCACTGGACGGTGACAAGATCGTCATAAAAAAGGATATCAACATTGGGATGGCTACTGCCCTGGCGGGTGGCAACTTAATAGTGCCTGTGATAAGAAATGCCGATCAGCTTAACCTTGTAGGACTGGCCAAACAAGTGAACACGCTGGCAGATAACGCTCGTAATGGTAAACTACGGCCCGAAGATATACAGGATGGCACATTTACTTTTACTAATATCGGCACGTTCGGTAGCCTTATGGGTACGCCGATCATTAATCAGCCGCAGGTTGCGATTATGGCGGTAGGCGCCATAAAAAAACGTCCTGTTGTAGTGGAAACGCCTGCTGGTGACTCAATCGCCATCCGTCAAATGATGTACCTCTCCATGTCCTACGATCACCGTATCATAGACGGCAGTCTTGGTGCTGCGTTCCTTACGGCAGTTGCCAATGAACTGGAAAATTTTGATCCCAAAAGAGAATTCTAATTAATTGACCGGGTAAAGTGCTGTTGTGTTACTTAGAGGCCACGCGATATTGGCGGATTTAAATGAAATCTTCTTTCGTTTTATCTTCACGATGTAGGCGTTATCAAACTCACCGTCAGCTATAAGCTTTCAGCCGTTAGCTATCAGCCGTCAGCCGTCAGCCGTCAGCTTTTTGTTTTTTGCCTTTTGCAATTATAAAGAGGGTTAACAGCGTGGTTTTCGTTCCGGCAGGAACGACAGGTGGGTAGAAAAACATGAATAATTAAAATTTGTTCCAGCGGAACAACAGAATGGCGAATTGAACTGCACGGGCAAAGCCGTTGCCCATATTTTAATCAAAACTTTTGCCATCTTCTGTTCCGCTGTAACAGGATACTCTTTTGTATCTTTTCTACCCACCTGACGGTCCTGCCAGAACGTAGAGTCTCACTTGGGGAGAGCATCGTGTTTGAGTGAGGGCTATCAGCCATCAGC
>JBBPYM010000382.1:0-4933 GCA_038199905.1 Chitinophagales bacterium
ATACTGTTCCTGTACCTGTTTGATCAGACCATCAATATAATGACGCTTAGCGGCCTGGCACTTGCCATAGGGATCCTGGTGGATGAATCTACCGTTACCATTGAAAACATTCACCAGCATTTTGATATGGGCAAACCCAAGGCCCTGGCTATCTGGGATGCCTGTAAAGAGATCGCCTTTCCCAAACTATTGATCCTGTTTTGTATTCTCGCGGTTTTTGCCCCGGCGCTGACAATGAAAGGCATACCCGGAGCCTTATTCCTGCCACTTGCCATGGCCATTGGATTCTCCATGATCGTTTCTTACCTGCTGGCTCAAACATTTGTGCCGATCATGGCCAACTGGCTCATGAAGAGTCATCATGATAAGAACAAAACTGGCAAAGACGGAAAAACTGCCATGACAGATGAAGAGGAATACCAGGCATCTGCAGCCAGTCTTGGTTCAGGAGAAGATACCTGGGACCAGAAAAAAATATTGATTGAAAGGTTGCAGAATGACCCTTCCCGGAAAATGTCGCGGTTCGATAAATTCAGGGCAAGATACCTTCGCTTTATCAACAGGTTATTACCTTACAAAATCAGTGTTGTTTTATTGTATTTGTTGGTTGCCATAGGTGGAACCGTATTATTGTTAGCCACTATCGGTAAAGACGTGCTGCCAAAAGTGAATAGCGGGCAGTTCCAGGTCCGCATTCGTGCAGCCGAGGGAACACGACTCGAACGCACGGAAGCAAAAATGGTGAAAGTATTACATTTACTGGAGGAACTTGTTGGCAAGCAAAATATTTCGGTTACTTCCGCTTTCGTGGGTGCGCATCCGGGGCAGTTCTCCACCAGTCCTATTTACCTGTTTATGGCAGGCCCGCATGAAGGTGTGCTACAGGTAAACCTTGATCATGAATACAAAGTAGATCTTGATGATTTGAAAGAAAGTTTCCGAAAGAAGATAAAGCAGGAAATACCAGACCTGAAAGTGTCATTCGAACCTATCGAGCTAACCGATAAAATTCTGAGCCAGGGCTCTCCAACTCCCATCGAAGTAAAGATCATAGGGAAAAATAAAAAATTAAATGAAGAATATGCCAACAAGGTAATAGAAAAACTAAAACAGATAAGTTACCTGCGCGATATCCAGCTGGGACAATCAACCAAATATCCGGCGATCACCATAGACATAGACAGAACCCGCGCGGCCCAGATGGGGGTAGGGGTGACAGATATTTCAAGATCACTGATCGCGTCTACTTCGTCTTCAAGATATACGGATAAAAACGTATGGCTCGATGATAAGGTGGGGCTTGGCTATAGTGTACAGGTTCAGGTTCCTGAATACAATATGGCTAGCATGAATGATATCAAAGAAATACCAGTTTTAAGCAATTCACCAAGACCGGTGCTGGGCGATGTGGCTGACATTAAAATGGATACTACCTACGGCGAAAACGATAATATCGGTGCGCTGCCTGTTTTGTCGGTAACTGCAAATCTTAACCACATGGATCTTGGTACAGCAACGGAAGCCGTACAGGAATCAGTTAAGGCGCTGGGTGAATTACCTCGCGGACTGAGCATTGAAATGAAAGGGTTGAGCCAGACGCTGAATGATACGCTGGGCAGCCTGCAGAACGGGTTAATCGTGGCCATTGTAGTGATATTTTTAATGCTTGCGGCAAACTTTCAATCTTTTAAAGTCTCACTGGTGGTTCTGTCAACAGTTCCCGCTGTGTTGGCAGGATCGTTGATCCTGCTCAAACTTACCGGTGCAACCCTTAATTTGCAGTCGTATATGGGAATGATCATGTCGGTGGGGGTGTCTATTGCCAACTCGGTTTTATTGATTACAAATGCTGAGCACTTAAGGATGCATAATGGCGACGCCCTGGAATCTGCAAGAGAAGCCGCGGCACTCCGTATTCGGCCGATCCTCATGACAAGTGTAGCCATGGTGGCAGGTATGATACCAATGGCATTGGGCCTCGGAGAAGGCGGCGAACAGGCATCACCGTTAGCCCGTGCGGTTATTGGAGGGTTGATTGCTTCCACGTTTGCAGCGTTAATAATTTTGCCATTAGTTTTCGCGTGGGTACAGGGTAAGGCCTCTACGATATCTGTATCACTGGACCCTGAAGACAAAGAAAGTAAACATTATATACCCTCTCTTTATGCAGCTCATAAAAAATAGATTGTTGAAACTTAGTGTTTTTTTTTCGACGGTGATATCATGCCTGGTAATTGTTAATGGCTGCGGTTCATCTTCAGGTAATACAGAAAAGAAAAAGATTGTTGCGGAATTGCCAGCCCTGGAACTGGTGTCTGCGAGTAAAGGCAAATTGTCAACCTCTCTCCAGGTGCCCGGCGAGTTAATTCCTTACCAGCAAGTGGATCTTTATGCAAAAGAGAACAGCTTTGTAAAAAAAGTATTGGTAGATGTTGGTTCGGAAGTAAAACAAGGACAATTGCTGGTTACGCTGGATGCGCCTGAGTTTAGTTCCCGGCTCGCAGAGGCACAGTCGAGGCTGCAATCGCAGGAAGCCGTTTACACCGCAACAAAAGCAAACTATGATCGGTTGCTGGAAACCAGTAAAACGCCGGGCACAATATCTCCCAATGATCTTGACCAGGCGGCCGCACAAAAGAATTCACAACTTGCACAACTTGGCGCGGCAAAGTCAGCGTACAACCAGGTGCTTGATCTTCGCAATTACCTGGAGATAAGGGCGCCTTTTAACGGCATTATTAGCAGCAGGAATATCAACACAGGCGCTTATGTGGGTCCTTCAGGCAAAGGTTCCGACCTGCCGTTGCTGGTATTGCAGCAACAAAAGAAACTTCGTCTAGTGGTTTCCGTTGCCGAAGCATTTACTGGTCTGCTTACTATCATGGATACGGTAAGTTTTACTGTGCGCTCCTTGCCTAATCAAACTTTTAAGGCAAATATCAGTCGTATGTCGGGTACGCTGGATGGCAGGCTCCGATCAGAACGCGTTGAGATGGATGTATATAACAACAATAAAAAATTGCTGCCGGGCATGTATGCCGAAGTGAACCTGCCGATGCCTGCAAGTGACAGCTCTTTTATCTTGCCAAAAACCGCTGTGGTTTCGTCCACAGAAAAGATTTTTGTAATTAAAGTAATCGATAACAAGGCCCAATGGATTGACGTGATAAAGGGCCGAGAAGCAGAGGGTAAGATGGAAGTGTATGGAGCACTCACTGAGGGTGATAACATTGTTAAAACAGCTACAGATGAAATAAGAAATGGTTCCGAGATTAAGAAGATTAAGATAGTGGAATAAGGGCTATTTTGAAAGTTCATTTAAAAAATGCTTTCTAAAAAGTAAACACCTTAATAAAACAAAAACCACCCAAAAGAGTGGTTTTTGTTTTATTAAGGTGTTAGAAAACTATTTTGGAATACTATCCAATGCAGGCACATTGGTTTCAAAACCGCTATAGCCTTTGTTTTGATTAATATGTCCGTTAAGATTTGCCTGGATTGAAATAGTGGGCACTGGCCATAAAATATGGTAGGGGCTCATTACATATTTGTCTCCATGGTTATTAACAATTCCCAGTCTGTAAAAATTGTTTTTTGCCATAACCCTGTCGTAGAAATAGCTTTCATCAGAAATCCTGGCCAAAGTATAGGTCTTGCCATTGTCAGCCATCTGCCCGGTTTTTGCATACAGGAAGGAAATACGAGTAAGTTCGGTTTTGCGGGGCTCTTCATAATAAAGCTCACGTGCTCTCTCGTCAAGAAGTGTACCCATATTCACCTGTCCAACAGCAAGAGGGGAACAATTTGAACGATCCCTGATACGGTTAATATCCGCAGCAGCATTAGCCAGATCACCTTTCCACAGATAAGCTTCGGCGCGTAACAGGTAGGTTTCAGCAAGCCTGAAAACATACCAGTCAGTATGCCCACCTGTCATAGGTGAATTTTCCTGGTCAGGGATAAACATTTTGTATTGTGGCCATCCCCAGTAACTTCTAACTGTATCAGTACATAACAAGCCGCCTGTGGTGCTGCGCAACTGTACATTTTTCAAGTAATATGGATCATTACTTGTTTTCAGGCCATTGTCATTGTAAAGAATATCTTCCATATTCATCCAGTTGCCCTTCGCATGCCTCAGGTCATTTGGATCGTTCCATAATTCATATTGAAAGTAGTTGCTTGGTCTTGAGCGACCAATGCCCCGGCCATAATAATTGGATTGTATGAATGGATTGGGTGTTAACTGATCGCTGGTGCCTTTTTTACCGGAGGGCGTATTAATATTCGTTCCCCAGTATGGAGTTGCATTTCTCATAATCTGTATACCACCATCAAAACCCCCATCTCCAAAGCGGTCAGTGATCATAAACAATCCTTCTTTATTAGACGAAAGAGATTTGTTTTCAGGCCTGTGAAGATCCCAGATCACATTATGAGGTAAAAAAGTAGGAAGAGTAGTACCTGGAACAAAAGTGACCGGTGCTGAAGCAGAACCGAACGGCAGCGTCATCAGGCTATATGTTCCCCCATTGATTACTGCATTTGCAGATGCAATTGCTTCATCAAAATTACCCAGTGCGAGGTTTACTTTTGTAAGGAGGTGACCAACGGCCCCTTTTGTAACTTCACCCCTGTTAACAGCGTCCGAGGACCAAAGAAATGCTGAGTCAAGATCAAGTTTTATTTTTTTAAGGATTACTTCGCGTCTGGTGGTATAAAAATCAAGGCGGGGCGTAGTGATTTCTGACATAATTGCCGGAACATCTCCAAACTGGTTGGTAAGTCTGTAATAGCGCAGCGCGCGGTGAAAATAAGCTGCACCAAGAATCTGGTTGCGTTCAGCAGGTGTCGTATATTTTGCATCGTCGATCCGGCTGATGACTGTGTTTGCATACTTAATTCCTTTGTACCCTTCGATCCAGTAATAATA
>JBBPYM010000383.1:0-5914 GCA_038199905.1 Chitinophagales bacterium
ACACTCTGTCTTGTCCTGAAAAAAGTTGACAGTTTTTACCTTTTTAAATTACCGCCTCCTTCCGTATAAAGGAGGCGGGTTCTTGCTCTTTAATGGGAGCCGCCCCCGCCTCCTATATACTAACTTTTCTTATCATACAACGCTGCTGGTTTTTGTAGATCTATTCCCCAGTGTGGCCGTTTGTAATTGTATAAGTACACCGCTTGTTTTACAGCTTGCCTAGCATGCTCTTGACTTATAAACTCACTGTCTAATAAATATTCATCTTTAAGTATTCCGTTAACTCTCTCGGCCATAGCATTGTCATAGCAGTTGCCAGTTTCTCCCATCGAAATTACCACCCCTTTCAAAACATCAATATAGTCCTTACAACAGTATTGAACTCCTCTATCGGAATGATGAATGAGATGCTTTATGCTTAAACACCCCTTCATTGCCATCTTTACCGCACTTATCGCCCCCTCTACCGCCAAGGAACTATCCACGTTCCAACCCACTATTTTGCGGGAATACACATCCGTAACAAGCGACAGGTACACAAACCTCCCCCTGGTGCGCAAATACGTTATATCCGATACCCATGCCTGATCAGGACCACTTATCGTCGCTCCAGCCAAGTGATTTGTATGCTTATAAAACGCGTGATTCGAATTGGTCGTAACCGTGTACCTACGATTGCGTCTTATTAACAACCCTTCATTACCCAACAAAGTAAAGAACTTGTCTCTTCCAAACCCACGGCCGCATTGCCGCAGGAAATCCTTCATCTCATGCCTTATTTTTAGCGTCCCCAACCGGCAATGCTCCTTGCGAATATCTCTTACCTTCTGTAATACTGCCTCCTTTGCCTCTACCTTGGATTCCCTTACCTTTCTATCCTTGTAATAAGCTTGCCGACTTACTCCCCAAAACTCACATAACGCACTTACTTTGTAGCCACCTTTGACTTGTTCGGTAACTGGTCGCCAAAATTTTTTTTTAAATCCGTCTTATATTCCTCATTGGCCATCTTGATAACACCTTCAAGACAGGCCTTGGCCAGGTACGCATCCGCTAAAGCTACCTTAAGGCGAACGTTATCTTGTTCTAACTGCTTTAATCTGTCCTTCTCGTTCATCGTCTCTACTCTTACTATTTTATTTAATAAATGATGCTTTCCGAATTTCTTAATCCAATTGGACAAAGTCCCATGACCAGCGATGTCATACTTCTTACGGACGTATTCTAACGCTGCGCCATCTTCTATCTCCTTAACCAACATTTGCTTGAAGCTAATGCTATACCGAATTACTTGCCTGACCATTTTTGTCGCCATATTGTCTTTTTTTATTGTTTACAATATGTCAACCAATTTCAGGAAGTGACACTCATACCTCATACCTCATACCTCATACCTCATAACCCATACACCATACCCCTACCACCACCAGACAACATCCGTTTTAAGTTTGTGGCATAACTGCTATCTTGGTATTTTTGCAAATTTATTGTAAGAATGCATCATGGAACTACTCGTTAACAAAGGCAGGTCCTCCGACGGATCCAAAACCATTTACCCTGTTCTCTTTACCATTGCCTTTTCACATTTTCTCAATGACCTTCTGCAGGCGGTGATACCATCTGTTTATCCAATGATGAAGGATAAGTTCCACCTGTCATTTACACAGATAGGGTTGATTACTTTTACCTTCCAGTTGATGGCATCTTTGCTTCAGCCATTTGTAGGAGTTTATACTGATAAAAGACCGCAACCTTATTCATTAGCTATTGGAATGTCTTTCACATTGGTTGGTCTTGTGCTGCTTGCTTATGCAGGAAGTTTTTATGCTATCCTTGCTGCTGTTGGGATAGTGGGCATTGGTTCTTCTATCTTTCACCCCGAAGCATCCAGGGTGGCTTTCCTTGGTGCCGGCGGCAGGAGAGGCCTTGCACAATCAATTTTTCAGCTTGGAGGCAACGCCGGCAGCGCATTTGGCCCTGTGCTTGTAGCTTTAATCGTTATCCCTTATGGCCAGCATTACATAATCTGGTGTTGTCTTGCCGCTGTTCTCGGCATACTGGTCTTATTAAAATTAGCTTCCTGGTACCAGGCTCATATCACCTTAAGGGCCACCAGTAAAATACAGGCACCTGTTGATATACCCCCGTTTTCAAGAAAAAAGGTAATAATTTCTTTAATCGTGTTGCTGTTGCTAATTTTCTCCAAATATTTTTACATGGCGAGCATGACCAGCTATTTTACCTTTTACCTGATTCAAAAGTTTTATCTCAGCGCGCAGGAATCACAATTTTATTTATTCGTATTTCTGGCTGCCGTGGCCGCGGGCACGTTGTTGGGCGGCCCGCTCGGCGACCGCTTTGGAAGAAAATACATTATATGGATTTCGATCCTTGGCGCAGCGCCCTTTACACTGTTGTTACCCTATGCCAACCTATTTTGGACGGGTGTGCTTGCAGTGGTGATAGGTATCATCATTGCCTCGGCTTTTTCAGCCATCCTTGTTTATGCGCAGGAACTGGTACCCGGGAAAGTGGGATTGGTATCAGGCTTATTCTTTGGGTTTGCCTTTGGCATCGCGGGAATCGGTTCCGCCATGTTAGGAAAACTTGCGGATCATACCAGCATCGCCTATGTTTTTCACATCTGCTCTTTTCTTCCCTTGCTGGGTATCATTGCCTGGTTATTACCCAACGTACAGCATAAAAGATAGTTGGAATCACTGGCGCTGTAGGTTGTTAAAATTACAACCACAATAAGCTTACTTGTTGTTTTGTAATATCTTGAGTTCAATGAAATATACAACCATTATAATATTCTTTTTCATTTCAATGCAGGCAACCGCAACAAATTATTACCTAAGCAATCAAGGCAGTGATTTGGCAAGCGGGCAGAGCCCTGCTTCTCCATGGCGAAGCATCAAAAAATTAAATACTGTAATTGTTAACCGCAACGCAGGTGATTCTATTTTCTTTAAAAGGGGCGACACCTTTAACGGTCAGATCAAAATGGAAAGTTCCGCCGCCAGGGGTAATACCATTTATTTTGGTGATTATGGCCAGGGAAGCAAACCCATCATTACCGGGTTTAATTCCATAACGTCATGGCGCAAAGCCGGCGTAAACCTATGGGAGGCAGACTGCAACAGCGGCGCGACCCTCAACATGGTAACTATCAACGGCGCCGCAGCAGCTATGGGCAGGTATCCTGACAAAGCCAATTATCTGACCGTTGAAAACAATTCAGGCTTGACAAAAATAACGGGCTCAGGGTTAGCCGCTTCCACAAACTGGGAGGGTGCGCAACTCGTGATAAGAACTACCGAATATACCTGGGACAGGTGCAGGATCACGGGACAGAACGGAGCTACCTTAACTTATGTACCATCTTCCGGCCATGAGGGTCTTAAAGGTTACGGCTTTTTTATACAGGATGATAAACGGACCCTCTCCGTTCAAAACGAATGGTGGTATGATGCGTTAAACCATAAGCTCTTGCTGTATTCAACGAGTGATCCGTCAAAGCTACAGGTAAAGGCGGCAACAACAGATTTTGCCGCAAATTTTCACTACCAGCATAACACCTCTTTCTATAACATCCAATTTGATGGTTTCGATACTACTGCTATTAGAAGTTTCGGCGGCGAGCATCTTACCATCGCTAATTGTGATTTTAATTTTATTGGTGCCGATGCACTGGTGATAGACCAGGGAAACAGGGTCTTAGTCCGGGGAAACAGTATCAACCAAATTCTCAATACCGGGGTGAGGATGGTATACTCCAAATTTTCCAGCGTCACAAGTAATCA
This sequence comes from Chitinophagales bacterium, assembly GCA_038199905.1. Classification (GTDB taxonomy): domain Bacteria; phylum Bacteroidota; class Bacteroidia; order Chitinophagales; family Chitinophagaceae; genus JADCRZ01. The sequence continues at coordinate 3,807 of JBBPYM010000383.1, forward strand.
AATCAGCAATTGCGGATTGATTACCGGGATGGGATTAAGCAATAATCAACAAATGAATGGTATCCTGGCGGAAAGCCTCGGTGATTCAGTTATAATAGACAGCAACATCATTCGGAAAGTCGGTTACTGTGGTATTACCTTCTCAGGCCGTTATACTCAGGTGAGGAATAATGTGGTTGATAGTTTTTGTTTAACGGTAACAGATGGCGGCGGCATTTATACCTGTTGTAATAATTTACCAGGGAGGGTAGTAAGCAGTAATATAATTACAAATGGAATTGGCAATCACGAGGCTACTGTGTATAAAACAAACGGTGGTGCGGTACCGATATATATGGACGATCATACCACGGGTGTGAGCATCCTCAACAACACTGTTATGAACGGCAACCGATACGGCATCTTCTTACATAACGCACATGAAATCACTATCACCGGAAACCAGATATATAATAATAAAGGCGCAGCCGCTATTGGTTATGCACAGGACAAACTGGGACCCTCTGATCCATTAAGAAACAATGTTTTGGTAGGAAACTATATTCATGCCCCCGCAGGTTCCCTGGTATTGGATGTGTACAGTTTAAGTGATGACATTAAACAGGTGGGTACTTTTGAATCAAATCATTATCTCGCTGCGCCCGGAAAAATTATTTCTTACATTGTAAGTGGTGGAACCGCTCCGTCGTTTGGCGCTTCGTATACATTAGATGAATGGAAAAAAACTTATGGTTTTGACAAATCTTCTTCTCATATAAAAGTTTCTGCAGGAATGATGAAAATGGAAATCAATTCAGGCAGCAAAGAAAAAATTATCAGCCTTGATAAAACTTGGTCAGATCTGGAAAGCAATATCTACAAAGGTTCCATCAGGTTAAAGCCTTACCAGTCAAAGATCCTGATTAAAAATTAGAAATGTTGTTTGTGTTGTTCTGTTACCAAGTTGGGTCAACCTGGGATAACATTGAGAGAACCTGCTCTATTTCTGGCACGAACAATTCAATTGTAACAACTTATTGAAAATGTATTAAAATGGAAGCTACGGGTATCTGCTTAAGTACTGCTAAAAGAATGCTTAACGCAGCTTAAGATAATGCTTTACAACAGCTTATTATTTCCAGAATCTTTAGCCTTATGCCTGGTATTGGCTAATTTACCACCAGTAGGTGTTTGGCAATAGTTTTTTAAACCGTATCCTATTGAGAATGCTATCGGGTTCTTAAAAAACCCGCGATGGGAATTGCGGGTTTTTTATTTTTATTGATGAACAACTACTCTCCCCACACAGTTATCACCAGGCTTCTTCTTTCTGCATGATCACGGTGCTCGCAAAGATAGATGCCTTGCCAGGTTCCAAAAGCAAGTCTTCCATTTCTGACCGGGATCATAACAGCGTTACCGAGCAGCGCGGCTTTCAAGTGTGCGGGCATATCGTCTGGACCTTCAGCATCGTGCAGGTAGTCCGGATCATTTTCCGGGACGGCTTTGTTAAAGAAAGTTTCAAAATCCTTTCTAACGGTTGAATCTGCGTTCTCGTTGATAGTTAAAGAAGCAGATGTATGCTGTATAAAAACCTGGCAGATACCAATTTTAAATTCGCTGATCTGTGGCATTGCCTGCGTCAGTTCCGATGTAACAAGGTGAAAGCCTCTTTTTCTTTCTTTTAATGTAATAGCTTGCTGGTATATCTTCATAAAAATACTTTTTGCATTGTTATCAGATGTGTAGAAATGCAAATGACGTACAAAAAAGTTAGCTTTGAGCGATCGGCTATCAGCAATCGGCAATCGGCTATCAACTATCTGCGGTGGGAGCTGAATACCATTGTTAACACGTGATGAGTATAAACCTGGAACGTTCTTCCTGTCCTTTGTGCCACCTTCGTGTTCTTTGTGGTTAAAAAACTCTCCGATTTCTAACCTTCATGCACAGTCGGAGATCAAGAATAAAAGATCAGCCTTCTGAGATTCGGGCATTTATTTAACCACAAGGCACACAAAGAAGGCACTAAGGGCACAAGGAGAACGCGACGATTTACAATGTGCCTCCTTCCAAAAGTCAATAAAAGAGGTTTTCTGTAAACCATCAAACGCTCCTTGTGCCCCTTG
>JBBPYM010000384.1:0-4945 GCA_038199905.1 Chitinophagales bacterium
ATAAAATTTCCAAAGCATTAAGGAAAGACTTCACACAGCAGATAACTTACTATAACAGTCTGTCCGAAGGCAAACAGGATGCCATGCGCCAGGAAATACAGGGTGCACAGCAGTTCTTGCAGATGCTTGAAATGATGGAAGGTCAATATAAACAAAGCACCCTCACACCGATTCCGGAGCAGTCGCAGATCATTCAAAACAACTCTGATTCTGCCTTGAAGAAGACAGACCAGAAGTAATAACTGAAGAAAGATTCAAAGGGCGTAAAAACGAAATTTATATTTCGCTTTTACGCCCTTTTTGCGTTTTTTAATCTCTTGCCTAATCAGATACAACTGATAATTCGCACTGAAACTCAGGCTGGTAGTAAATCGTCTCTAGAGGGGACGTTTGAGCCGAAGGCCAAACGGGGGTGGGTGCTCTCCGCGAACAGTTAGAAACTACCACCAGAATCGCTTACAACGATGCACCATTCAAAGCCTCCGGGAGACCCCGCCCCGTAGACTTACCCCCGTTGCGCCCCTTGGGCGTGTCGGCCCTGCTCCATCGTATGGGATAGCAGTATTTAGCAGAACGGCTTATTTGACTTTTGTCAACTCGCCAACATGCCGAGTTAAATAACTTCATACGGTCAAATCAGGAATGTCAATTTTTAAACAGTTATATAAGTAACATGAATCTGAAAACAATCTTAAGCCATCCTTATCCGTTGCTTCTTAGTTTTTTGCTGGTTGTTACCAGTGTTCAGCCAATTGTTGAGTTTTATTGTATTTATCTATTGACCGGACTATTTTGCGGAAGCTTATACTCCATTGCCGGCAGCATGGGTGTCATCATAATACTTTACAGCCATTTCAGGTACAGAAGAGAAAATTTCAATCTCGATGCCTGTTTTATTAATTTAGTAGGGTCGGTATTAATGATTGTTTCCCTGTTTTTATTCTTCCTTATTCATCACTACGATATAATCATCCCGGGTCATTTAAACCAGTTATTTCCATTCACCTCTTTGTTGGTTTTCTGTATCCTGGTTACTTGTTTTATTACAGTGCTGCCATAAAATTAAAAATATTAAATTTACCTTCCGTATTAAGCTTTTGGAGGTCCTGGAAGTCTTTAATACCGTTCAAGCGGTGAGCACTTTGCGTTTTTCGAGGATTCAGAACAGCACAGCTATAAGTTTAACAAGAGAAACCAACTTTAAATTTTTTCAAAATTTCGAACCAAACACTTGCAATGAAACGTTATAAAACTGGCAACGTTATTGAACGTTATTATAAAAATACTATTATTGTTTTTTAGGAAATTAACTTCATACATATGCACCGTAACCTGATCCTCTGCCTGGCTTTATTAATTAGTTCGGCAAGTTTTTTTTCATGTTCAAAAGAACGCAGCTCAGAAACGGGCGCTTTTACCACAGCCAAAGGATCCTTGAAGGATAATTTAGGAGACTGTTATACATCTACAGTAGCTGGCTCCTACTATAAAGGAGTGGCTCTTACCGCCGCTCAGTACCTTGAATTACAGGTTAATGTAACCACTGCAGGCAATTATACCATCTCATCGGATACAACTAATGGTTTTTATTTTAAAGATTCCGGCGTTTTTAGTTCGCCCGGACTTAAAACCATAAAATTATTGGCCACCGGCACCCCTCTTCTTGATCAAAACACCAGCTTTCTTGTCAGCTTTGGCGGCACCATTTGTACTTTTACGGTGTTAGTAGACGATAAATCAGGCGGAACAGGCAGCATCAACGACTCTGACTCGGCCTGGCAATTTAAAGAAGGCACAAAGTTCTATCATGGATTTATTAATATCGCCGTCACGGAAGATACCTCGGTACTTGGACAAACATTCAGGATACTGCAAATCCAGGGAGCTACGGCTGCAACCGCAGATTCTGTATTTATAATGGGCCTTCAATTCCAGGGGGCCATCACCCCGGGCTCGTACATCTCTACCGGCGCTGCTTTCTTCAAGTTTTTGGGTTCTTATGATGATAAGGACTCCTTGTACTCGGCTACTTTTCAAACACCCACGGTAACGACCACTGTGCAGATCATTTCTTATGATGCCACAACAAAAATTATAAAGGGAACTTTCGCGGGAACAGCGAAAAACAAACAGGGCGCCACTGTAAATATTACCGGCGGTAAGTTTGCAGCTAAATTGGATTAGGAAAGCTTTATTCCGGACGGGTTTAACCGCAAAGTCCGCAAAGAGGAAGCACAAAGGAACGCAAAGTTATATGCTTTGTGTTCCTTTGCGCTTCCTCTTTGCGGACTCCTGCGGTTAACTATTTCAACAACTCATCAAGTCGTTGCGCCAGTTGAGGACCTCGCAGGTCGCGGGCTATTATTTTACCATTAGGGTCGATCAAAAAGTTCTTTGGTATTCCCTGAACTTTGTATTTCTGCGCCACCTCATTGCTCCAGAATTTCAAATCACTTACATGCGTCCAGGCCAGGTTATCATCTTTAATTGCTTTCAACCAGGGCTCGCGTGCACGATCAAGGGATATTCCCAGCACTGTAAAATTCCTATCCTTGAATTTCTTATAGGTACTTACCACATTAGGATTTTCCTGCCGGCAGGGACCGCACCAGCTAGCCCAAAAATCAATCAACACATATTTCCCCCGGAAGGACGAAAGCGCAACAGGCTTGCCGTCCGGGTCATTCTGCGTGAATTCAATGGCATCGGAACCTATTGCACCGACTTTGCTGTTATCCAGCGTTTCTTTAAGATACTTGCCATAAAATCCTTTCTTAAGATTATCAGAAAATCCATTATAACGACTCTCCAGCAACTGTACATCTTCCGATAACTGGGCAGTAACAAGCACCAGGAACGGAGTTACATAAGACCCTTTCTTGTCAACAAGGAATTTATTAATGGAAGCCTGTATGTCTTTTGTAATCTTTTCAGATTGCTGAACCATATTGTCATTCATACCAGTGACTTTTGACTGTTCGTTCAACTGGTTGAGTTTTCCGAAGAGCGGGTTGAATGTATTCTGGAAATCCTGGAAATCCCTGTTTGTCGGCGAGCCTTCTATCTTTAAGTTCTGAATGTCGTTTACATCACCGCTAACAGTTATTTTGCTGTTATCCAGAAACAATAATCCTTTTTTCTGCGGATCAGAAAAATTGAGGTTACACAAAGCCGGCTCAGGAAGTTCACCCTTTAATAAAAATGTGTTATTTGTAATGACCGACTTCGCTAATGTGTCTGAAGGATTATTGGCATCTGTGAGATAAACAAGGGATTTATTTGCAACCCCGGTCATGGAACCGGTGATCAAGAACCCCTTCTGCTGACTCATACCCAAAAAAGGCACAAGCACCAAAGCAATCATAATTTTTTTCATCAATATAAATTTAAAAACTGAGCCAGGCTAACCGTTACCTGGATTTGAGACTTTAAGTCGCTCATTTCGAGTGCCTGTCCTGCAAAATATTTATTACGTCCTGTAAATTAAAACCTTTTGCGTTAAGTAAAAGCAAATAGTGAAATAGCAGGTCCGCCGATTCATCCAGGAATAGCTCTTTATTATCATCTTTTGCTTCAATAACCATTTCTACTGCCTCTTCTCCCACTTTCTGGGCAATTTTGTTTAGCCCCTTGCCGAATAATTTGGCGATATAAGATTCTTTTGGAGAAGCCTGTTTGCGCAGATTAATGATCTCTTCGAGGTAAAAGAGGAAATTTACCGCGTCATTTTTCTCACCCCAGCAGGTATCGGCACCGGTATGACAAACCGGTCCAACGGGATCTACTTTGATAAGAAGCGTGTCATTGTCGCAATCAACTGCCATACTTTTGAGGATCAAAAAATTGCCACTTTCTTCTCCCTTTGTCCATAATCTATTTTTGCTCCTGCTAAAGAAACTAACCTTTCCTTCCTGCATGGTTTTATCGAAGGCTTCCTGGTTCATAAAACCAAGCATAAGCACTTTGAACGTCTTATGATCCTGTATGATTGCGGGAACAAGGCCGTCCTGGTATTTGTCAAAATCTATTTTCAACTTTTTTTTGTTTAATTGTGATTATCTCTTCGTGCTCCTTCGTTACTTAGCGTCTTCGTGGCGTGATGGGCCACGAAGGCACGAAGGCACGAAGGCACTAAGGCACGAAGGAGCACGAAGTGTTTTTACAGTCGCATGGCAATTCCCTGGTCCTGCAAATATCGTTTCAATTCCGGAATACCGATCTCTTTAAAGTGAAAGATGCTGGCCGCCAGCGCTGCATCTGCTTTACCCTCCCTGAAAATATGCGTGAAGTGCTCAACGGCCCCTCCTCCCCCTGATGCGATCACCGGCACTGACAGATTTTCAGAGAGTAACCTGGTAATATCAACAGCAAAACCCTGTTTGGTACCATCGTGATTCATGCTGGTTAATAATATTTCCCCGGCTCCCCTTTCAACGGCTTCTTTCGCCCAGTCAAAACATTTGCTATCAGTTTTAACCCTGCCACCGTTAAGATATACATACCATTCACCATCAGCTTCCTGTTTGGTGTCTATTGCCAGCACTACGCACTGGCTGCCAAACTCACGACTCAGGTCGTTCAGCAAGCCCGGGTTTTTAAAAGCCGAACTGTTTACAGAAATTTTGTCTGCCCCGTTTTGAAGCAGCACACTTACATCTTCTACACTACTGATACCGCCGCCTACAGTAAAAGGAATGTTGATATGATGCGCTATGCGGTTTACCAAAACGCTCAGTGTTTTTCTTTTCTCGATGGTGGCGGTAATATCCAGGAACACCAGCTCATCGGCACCCTGCTCTGCATACAGGCGGCCAAGTTCTACCGGGTCACCAGCGTCGCGGATGTTCTCAAAATTTATCCCCTTAACCGTTCTCCCATCCCTGATATCCAGGCAGGGAACTATTCGCTTAGTTAACATTTAAATAATTTGAACTGTCGAAAGATA
>JBBPYM010000385.1:0-2566 GCA_038199905.1 Chitinophagales bacterium
GCTTTCGCTTCATTATACGCCACCTGTAAAGCATTCACCATGCTATCGCTTAAGGGTCCTGTAAATCCGGATTCAGCTATAAACTTCGCTTTAAAAATAGTAAACGTTTTCCCTATTGACACGTTGCAACTTTCACAGGTGATGTTGCAATTGCTCTGCGAAAGCAATACCTGGTATGTTTCGTTATAAAAATCTTCAAATGTTTTACAAGTATCGCTTTTACTAAATGCTTCGCGATAGATATCCCGTGCATTATCATTTAATGTAAGGGTCTTTGTAATTGTATATGCCCCTTCAGGAAGATCCTTTGTAAATTCCTTACTAAAGAAAAGCGCGGTTTTGCCGCTGTCACTGCAAACTGGATCATTCAGAAGTCCATTGATAGTAAAGTTGCTGTCTAAAACGGTGAAGGGGAAATCAGGGTCGTTATTGCAATCGGCACTAATGGTGATCTGCAAATTGTACACACAATCATAACAGATTTCAGTACTTAAACTGCAGGCCATCAGTTTTAACTGATCCGGCTTCAATTCATAGTTGAATTCATACTTTCCGGTCTTTGTTACTACCAGAGATTTGGAAGAAATGATGGACTTCCCAACAATATTATTGGTTTCATTATCGATTAATTGTTTCGTGGTGGTTTTTACATTATAACTTTCTAAAGGATCCAGCATAGCAGGCGCATCACCCGCAAGCGCTGTGGCTACGGTTCTGCCATGCATGTCGCTATAGCCTACACTGTATTGTCCATTGGCATCTCGCACAATGTTTTTGAAATAATGAGAGGCTATGCCCGCATCTGTTCCAAAGAGAGCATCTAATTCATCCTGGGCCACACTTTCATAATAATATTTTGTTTCGTGGCCACTTCCAATCCGGAAGGTGGGACCCACACCGCTTTGCGAGGCTATGCGCCCATCGGCGGTAAAGCGGGTTTCAGTGAAAGGATAAGCTTCACCGGCTACAGCGCCTTCAGAATTCGGGATATATTTATTCTCATTATACCCGCCTGGATTGGTGTTGAGCAATGGATTGTTTGGCGAATAATAATTTGCCGTACCGCTATTTGTACTCAATGGTTTGGCAGGATCTGCACATATAGAACCGGTGGCAGCCAATTTATCATAAGCTTCTTTTGGGTAGCCGGTAAAGTTGGAGAACTGAGCAAATTGGTTAAAATTTTGGGCATACTCAATCATCGTGTTCAAGGAAGGCGCCGGCAATACCTGGATGACCGGTCTTCCCTGGTAATCGTAAAAAGATTCCGCAACAATGGTCGTACCGGTGGTATTGTCTTTGGTTACTGTTTGACGGTTGCGTAAGGTGCCGTCAAAATATTGAACCACTGATTTTCTTTTGCCTTCTTCGGCATAGCTGGTGCTGGCTTGCCAATTGAGGTTATTCTGATGGCCGTTAAAAGAATAATCCACCGGTTCGTTGTTCTTTTTCCAGGTCCATTCTCCTTCAATTCTTTGCCCATCCGATTTTATTTGTGCAGGCCGAACCCGTACAAATATCCTTCCTGTATCATCATAGAGCAATGGTATTTTATACATTAATTTTGTAAGAGTAACCCTGGTGGCATTATTCTCAAAAATTTTTTCCTGCGTTAAAGGCTGGTAACTTTCTAAAGCGCTCTCATCTATCCAGGCCCATTCGAGGTCATATTCTGTTTGTCCATAATCGGTACCATCCCATTGTGCTAGTAATTCTCCATTAATTATAACTTCTGCAGTCAGATTCAAATTTTGTTTTTTACAATCGAAAACAAAATCATGACTTGCCTCTAAAATGTTATCAACTCTCAACACACTGGAAACATCCCAATCAGTAGTTCCATGCGTATTTATGCTGTCAATTTGGACTTTTACTTCATAAGCATTTTCAAATATCAGCCTGGCAGATGCATTATAGGTAGCCCCTTCCCCTTTTACATAGTTAACAGTAAAGCTCGAATCAAAATCTTCATAGGCAACGCGTTGATCATTATATTTTGTGATGTGTAAACGGAGGGTAGCAGTAAAGTCACTTTGAATATACGTCTTTGAATCTTCTTCTATGCTTACAGAAACTAAGTTTCGGATACGGGTGGAGTTAGGAATAAGTGATGGGAGAATGGATGGATTGAAAAACCTGGAAAAATAAACACCATCGCTGGAGACTCTGAATGAATCTACTTTTACGCTGCCTTCACTTCCGAGGAGGGGGTTTGTTTGTCCTATTGCGAGGCCATGAAAGGCCATTAGTGATAATGCCGCAAAAGTGCGAAAAATCCATTTGCTTAAAATCTGCATAAAAAGAGATTTTTGTTTTTAAAAAAATGCATCCAAACCTAACCGCACCAAACTTTTAGGTACTGCTCATCCCTCAATCCTCACCCCTCACTCCTGATAAGCCTAACCGTTACCTGTTCTCACACATCACATGCGGTCTGACCTTCGGTACCGACCACTACCTCATTGGCGCAGATCACCTAATCCTCATTCCTCAACCCTCAATCCTGATAACCCTCATCCCTCATCCCTGACCACCCCTCACTCCTGAATCTAATAAAAACCCGACC
>JBBPYM010000386.1:0-18166 GCA_038199905.1 Chitinophagales bacterium
ATAGCGCAGCGCGCGGTGAAAATAAGCTGCACCAAGAATCTGGTTGCGTTCAGCAGGTGTCGTATATTTTGCATCGTCGATCCGGCTGATGACTGTGTTTGCATACTTAATTCCTTTGTACCCTTCGATCCAGTAATAATATATCTTATTATGATCGTCATTCTGCACATTAACCAGATCTGGTGTGATCTGCAGGTCAAGGTTTACAGCAGGGCCCGATTTATCGGTAATGCCTTCCACTGTAAGATCTGAAAATAGATTTTCTGTCAGTATGGGTGGATTGCCACCATAATATTCAATCCTTGCATTCCTGGCACAGGCTACCAGCGCTGATTTCATGGCCGCTGCATCAACATAGGTAAGCGTAGGCTCGTAAAATGAAAGAGGATTGGGTGTTAAAAAATCCCTTTTGCAACTGGTTGATCCTGACACCAGCCATAGGAGAGTCAGAATTATAAACGATCGGTTATATAAAGTTCTCATGATGTAATTGATTGTGTTAATTAGAAGCTAAGGTTAAGGCCTAAAGAATAATACCTGGGTGGTGGCGTATTGCCGTATTCAGAATCCCAGAAAGTCCAGTCGGGCTGATAAATTCCCGCATTATTAACGTTGGCATAAATTTTCAGACTTTCGATCTTAGCTTTTTGTAACATTTCTTTTGGGATAGTATAACCAATTGCAACAGTGCTTAATCGGATGAATGAACCTTTCCTGTAAACACTATAGCTTGCGCTTCCGTTACTGGAAAACAGTCTTGCATAATCATTGGTAGGGTTTTCCGCTGTCCAGTAAGGAACTTTATATGAATTCTGGCGGTCAATAAAGCCGCTGTTATTCTTAGCCTGGTTAAAGCCGACATCCTGGCCCCAAACAGAATACATCATGAAAGAAAGGTCAAAATTCTTGTAAGAAAATTCGTTCCTAAGTGTCCAACGGAATTTCGGGTTTGTGTTGCCAATAAACTGGCGGTCGTCATCACTGTATTTGCCGTCTCCATTAACGTCCTGAACATGGAAATCGCCCGGAAAGACACCGTATTTTTTAGCTTCAGTTGAGTCTGCTACCTGCCATACACCCAATACTTTCTGATCCCAGATCTCATTGATATCATGGCCAATAAACCATTTGTTGGCCTTGTCGTCGCTTTCAACCTGGCCGATTACCTTGCCAGTTACCGGATCTTTTTCATCTACCAGACCATACAGGTGCACGATCTTGTTCCTGTTCAAAGCAAATGCTATAGTAGTTCTCCAGCTAAAATCCTTATTTGTGATATTAGTAGTATTTAAGGCAATCTCAATCCCCTTATTACTCACCTGTCCCAGGTTTGATAATATATTACTGAACCCGGTCAGATCAGGTAACGACCTGTTAACCAGCAAATCCTTGGTATCTTTTTTATATACATCAATAGAGCCACTGATCCTGTTGTCTACCACAGAGAAGTCGAAACCGGCATTTATGGCACTCGTTCTTTCCCATTTCAAACCGGGATTTGCCATCCTGTCAACCCATAACTGTGATACCAGAACGATTGCCCCACTAGGAGTTACAAACTGGTATTTGCCTGTTGTCAGGTTGGAAAGCGCGAGGTACCTGCCAATGTCACGGTTACCATTAAAGCCGTAAGACAGGCGAAGTTTGGCATAATTGAGCCATTCTGCCGATTTCAGCATATTCTCCTCTGATAATACCCATCCTAAAGCGAGGGCCGGAAATGATGCTCTGGGGTTTTGAAGTCCGAAAGCAGAATAACCATCCCGGCGAATAGAAGCTGTAAGCATGTATCTCTGTTTGAAGGTATAATTCAGACGGGCCATAAGGGCATCACCGGTGCTATACTGGTCATCGCTGCTTATAATTGGTTTGATACCTGCTGAAATATTATGATAACTTAATTTATCATTTGGCGTAAAACCCTCATTCGTCATAGTTTGATCCCATGACTGGTATTTCTCCGCATTGGCCAGCAATGTTACATCAAAGTTGTGCTCGCCAAAGGTCCGGTTCCACTTTAACAGGTTATCCACCTGCCAGTTATAAGTAGTGTAAGTTCTTCGTTCAGCAACCCCTCCTCTGACAGAAACCCTGAAATCTTTGGCAGATCGTCCGTTGAAATAACGGTAGAATTCAAAATTCGGTGTGAAGTTCACCTGGTAAGAAAAACCATACCCGAGATCTCCCTTGGCATACAAGCTTCCAAATAAGGTGTTATAACGCTGCAACCTGGATGTATAAGTATTGTCCAGGAAAGGATTTGTATTATTACCGATATCATCATTAGGGCTATCACGCAATGTCACGCCGTCGGCTCTGTAAACCTCACCGTATGGAGATGCGTTAACCATTTGTCCCCACGCATAGGGCACCTGACTCTCGTCGCGATCTGCGAACTGGAAGTTCAACCCAACGGTCATGAATTTTGCAGCTTTGGCCTCTATATTCGCCCTTAATCTCAGGGTTTGAAAATCATCACCTCTGATTACCCCTTTATTATTAGTATATCCACCAGATAAATAATAAGAGATATCATCTTTTTTACCAGAAATGCTAAGTGTGTGATCCTGGCGCAAACCTTTCTGGAACATCTTGTCGTACCAGTTGGTAGTTTTGCCATTCTTGTAGTTGTCACGCTCGATCGCAAGTAATTTTAGACGTGTCAGCCAGATATCAATCGAATCACCTTTAAGCCCGTCATAAGCTTTCCATTGGTCGATAGATATATTTGAAGGCAATGTCCTTGGGTCGTTAAACTGGAAAGGTTTACGTTTAACATTAATACTGTTCATTACGTCTGTTCTCCAGGCAACAAAACCCGGACCGTCGTACAAAGGTTCGTTAATAGAAAGTTCACCAAATCCCACATTAGAATTAAGGGTAATAGTTGGCTTTGATTTATTTCCTCTTTTTGTAGTGATAATAACCACACCACTAGCGGATTTTGCACCATAAACGGCAGCAGAACTGGCATCTTTCAATACATCAATGGTGTTGATATCGTTCGGATTGATATCAGATAAAGCACCAGGATAAATTACACCATCCAAGACTATTAATGGCGAAGTGCCGGCGGTTAGAGATGATTTTCCCCTTACTAATAAATCCCCGCCACCTTTGGCGCTGGTTGATGTAGTGATGTTTAAACCGGGCACATTGCCACGAAGAACATCCTGGACAGTACCCGGATTTTCATTTTCAAGTTGGGTAGCCTTCACTGACGATACTGCACCCGTCAGGTCTTTTTTCTGCACGGTGCCATAACCGATTACTACTATTTCATTTAGCGATGAAGCTTGTTCTTTAAGAACAACATTAACAGGTCCTGATCTTCCACTGAGAGAAAGCTCCTGGGTGGCATACCCTGTTGAGCTAAAAACGAGGGTTCCTGTTTCAGGCGCGTTCGCCAGCGTAAATTCGCCATTTAACGCGGTGACGGTTCCAAGTTTCGTTCCTTTAACCGCAACGGTTACACCCTGCAACGGGCTGTTCTTGCTATCGGTAACTTTTCCGGTAATCGTTTGGTAAGGAGATTTGATGTTGAATGGAGACGTTACAAAAGAATGATTACCTAATATAATTGGAGAGGTAATTCTAACATCAGTTGACCCGGCAAAAGATGCCATGGGTAAACAGAGTGCCACCAGTACCGCTTTATGCAATCGTTTGCGGAACGCATGGACATCACGATTAAATTTCAGGATCATACAGCAATTTTGATTTATGTTTAAAAATCAGTGGATTAAAAAATGGTAATAAACAGGCAGAAGCCTGTTTTAGTCAATCATTCTAGCGTGGTTAAATTAGGTTTATAAAAGTATAAAAATTTTACGGAGAATCTCAATTCTTTTAATTAATAATTAACATAAAGACACGCAGGTAATGCTGATCGCTGCATTAGGCGGGAAAGTTGCTATCAGCTGTCAGCTATCAGCTATCAGCTATGGGCCGCTGCCGCGGCAGGCGTTGTCTTGGAATAATGGGCAGATTGACCCAAATATAAATTTCTATTAAGGAATCGCGTTGTCAAAGGCATGTAAAGGATACTTATCTAAAGATAGCCGAAGCCGGAAGCTGATAACTGACGGCTGACGGCTGACGGCTGACGGCTGATAGCTGATAGCTGAACGCTACTTCGCCATTGCGGCTCCATACGTTGTAATATAATATTTTGCCAGCATACCCGGCACTTCCCAGTCAGGTAGTTTTTTGTCCTTGAGATATTGCAGGAACCGTTGCATCACCTGCCCAAAATGAGCTTCATGACCGATATTGTATTTTTCTGGAATGATTACTTTCCATGCTTTGGCCGTTCTTTCAACGGTGATGCCTGGGTGATTTTCTGCTATCTTCCTGATGGATTCATTTAACGTTTTCTCGAAATCTCCGTCTGCACCCGCAACAGGCTCCACATACAAGACTGGCTTGTAATTCTCTTCCTTACCCTGCCTTATAACCACGCTAGACTTCGTACCCGTTAATTTTGAATAATGCGTATCACCGCTTCCATCGGGTGCCTTATAGTTCCATAAAGCTGTGATCTTAATATTGATGCCTTTAATGGAATAGTTAACGGAGCCGTTTGCATCAGCGTTCAGCACAGTATCCTTCACTACATAAGACTTAAGATAATCCGGAAAGGAATCAAGCTTCGTGATGTCGCGGAATTGAGACAGTGTTAAAGGTGCCGGCCATTTTTTGGCGGTTTGTATCTTGATATCTTTTGTATAATCAATTGACATTTCCGGGAAGCATTCCCACTGTACCAGGTCAACAAGGTGCGTGCCCACATCAACGATCGCGTCTCCCTGCTGGCCGGCATCAAAAAACCATGCTGGCCTCTTGAGGGCACTGCCCGAGACAAACTTGTAAAAATGATGCACGCTTTCCATAACAACCGCAGGAGAAGCAGGCGTGCCTTCCTGAAGCTTTCCAAAAACATCGGCGTCCTGCGAAAGTTCCTTTTGCAGGATGTTGGTGATCTCCGAACGTTCGGTCATGATATCATACAATAATACTTTGTTGCGATCGGCTTCGTTAAACGATTCAACAAGCTCCTTAAATCCTGTGGTGTCGATAGCCATGGGTTTATCACCCAGCAAATTCATACCTGCACCCACTGAACGATGAATGTATTCAGATTTACGCTTATTGTTGCCAGCAACAACTACAACATTGCCTTTCCGATCACTGAGCATTTTATCAAAGAAATCAGCCCCCTTATATACATCTTCACTCCAGGTTGTAGGCGCCTCCTCGCGCGTGTTGTAACTGTTTATCAGCGAAAGGTGACTTAACAGTTCCGGACCATCAGGAGCATAAACGTGTACAACGGAATCAATGCCCGGGTACATGCTTTTTTGAACCAACGCAGCATGAAAGTGGCCGGGGTCAAGGGTTATAAGTTTTACCATCGCGCTATCATTACCATCTTGTTTTGCATTTATGTTTTCGCTGCCAAGCTGGCAACCGGCTATCAACAATGAAATAGCTGCAAACGTACCACGTGTAATATTCCGGATCATTTTCATCAGTGCTTAGTTCAAAAATTACAATTCAGTTTTAACGTCGTACAGAAAATTTTCCTGGTACGGCCATCTTTTCGGCCTGCTCAGCATGGCGTTGGCTTCATCATCATTTTTATATCTTTCCATCACCGGATCCCAGTACAATTTGCGTTTCAATTTCATGGCTGTGTGATTAAGCAGGCATACGGTGCAGGCCCGATGTCCAACTTCAATGGGAGCAATATTCGGCTGCCTGCTCAGTATTGAGTCTATCCAGTTTGCATGGTGGTCGGTGCTGTCTATTAATTTTATACCACCTGCTCCAATTTCTGACGTAAGCAAACGCGGATCACTGGCATCAAGTGATTTGGCATTCTTATCTTTTGATACAGGGTCACTGGAAGTGGCCGTATAATTGCCTCTTGCTACAAATATCCAACCGTCTGAGCCCACAAATTTAACACCATTGGTGTAAGAGTCGCTGGCAATAACCTTCACACCGTTTGCGAAAATTGTTTCTGTTTTAAAGGAACCATGCACATCCCACAGCGCCTCAGCCGGGGGAAATTCTGCGGTGCCTGATATCTCTATTGGCCCGGTATATTCGGTTCCCATTCCCCAGTTCACAATGTCAAAATGATGCGCTCCCCAGCCCGTAATCATGCCCGCGCCATACTGTTCGCATCTTAACCAACCGGGACGACTGTAGTCATTTTGCGGGTGAACTCTTTTCTCAGTATAGGTAGCATAAGGCGTGATACCCAGCCATTTTTCGTAGTTTAGGTTTGCAGGCACCACCATCTCTTTTTCAACAGTGCTTTCTGATGCTTTGTCAACCGGCAACCCCACATAAATAGTATGAAGCTTGCCGATCCTTCCATTGCGTACCAGTTCACATGCTTTCTTAAACTGAGGCATACATCTTTGCTGGCTTCCAATCTGGAAAATTGCCCCTGCCTTATTAGACTCGTTGCTCAACAACCTGCCTTCCGAAATAGTTAGTGAGGCCGGTTTTTCCATGTAAACATCTTTCCCTGCCCGCACGGCATGAATCGCCGGTACCACATGCCAGTGATCGGGTGTGCTGATAACTACCGCATCAATATCTTTGTTGGCAAGCAGATCCTGGTAGTTCTCGTATGTTTTGGCGCCGTTGTATGCTTTGCCAGACTTTTTGGTGTAATAATTATCTACAAGTTCTTTTGCCTGTTTTAAGCGTTTAGTATCCAGGTCGCAGACGACTATCATATTAGCTTTTTCCTGTTTCAAAACGCCCGGCATATCCCAGGTGGTGCCGATACGTCCGCAACCGATAACACCTACGTTTACCCGGTTGCTGGGAGCATATTTTCCAAAAACACTAGCCGGCACAATTGTGGGAAAATTCGTCAGCACCATTGCTCCTGCTGCTCCCTTTATAGAATTTTTTAAAAAGCCTCTGCGTGTAACTGGTACTTTATCTTTTTTCATATTACTATCATTGAACTGTCTGTAAGTTTAATAAGGAAGCGGATCGTTCGGGCTAACGGCATGCGCTTTTGAATAATCCAGCTTGCGATGGCCTTCCACCACCCATTGTAATCCCCCCAATATATGTTTCCTGAAAACAGGTTCCTTGTAAGTCACCGAATCATGACCGAGGGCCGTATACCACTGCCTGCCACCATCAAACTCATGGCACCAGACTGACGGAAAAGTGTTGCCATAAATTACAGGTTTGTCTTTATCGTCAACAGTACTGAGGTCATGAACGGCCAAAACATGTATATCTGGATTTATTTCCGCAATATAGTAGCATTCATCATTACGTTCCCAGACCCTGGGCAAAAAGTTTGTGGATGGATGACTGGCGTCAATAATTATCTCATTAAATTTTTGGTGCTTTGCATGCCGAACGAATGTGCCACCAACGAGTCGTTTGAACCATGGCCATTTCCTTTCGGTACCCGTTACAGAATGTATACCTACAAAGCCGCCACCTGCCTGCACATACCGCATAAACGCTACTTTGTGCGCATCGGTATCAAAAACTTCGTTATTAGTGCTGGTAAAGATCAGCGCACTATACTTTTTGAGATTTTCTTCCGTAAAAACGAGAGACGTGTCTGCAACATCTACGGTGAACCCATTCTCCGCACCCATCTCCTGTATGCTGCGAACGGCTGCGGGAATGTTATTATGAATATAACCTTTCCCGTTTTTCGTGTACACCAGCACGTTAACATTTTTCAAGTTGACCGGTTTGCTACCGGTTGGCTGCGAAGTTTTACATGCCGTATAGATAAAGGCGATGATCACGCAGCATAAACAGGCAAAAGTTATGTTTTTTCTCAATGGGTGAATTATTTTGCGATGAAATTAAAACTGCCAGCTACTTCCCTGACTCCTGAGCATTAAAAATAAGATATTTATTCAAAGTATACAGCCTGATATTGTAAAAAGTATCAGGGGACCGATTTAGTGGTAACACCAAGCCCGTATTGGCAGCGAGTAACATATTTTTTTACATTTATTATTATGGGGATTTTTATTAATCTTTACCAGTTGGTTTTTTAAAAACATCAATACAACGATCAATGAAAAAAATGTTGATTAGAACGATTTATGCGGTTGCAGCAATTTCAGGTATTGTCATCATTTGGGCAGGACGTATCGTTCCGGGAACGAAAGCCGCCACAGAAAACCCGAAACCAGGAGTGCCAGCGGCTATTGCAGTGCCGGCCAATTTCACAGCAACAATAGCCGCTTCCAACATTGGAACTATCAGGCATCTTTGCGTTAATAAAAAAGGTGACATATATGTAAAGCTTTCAAAGCTGAAAGATGGTAAAGGCATTTATCGATTGCGTGATACGAATGGAGATGGTTTAATGGATGATGTGCAGGGGTTCGGCGACTATACCGGTACTGGGATCATCATCAAAAACGGCTTTTTATATGCGTCTTCAAACAGCGGCGTTTTCAAATACAAACTCAATGAAAAAGAAGAAGTTATCAATATGGATCAGCCTGAGAAAATTGTCTATGGCCTTGTAGCCACCGGTCGGGATGAATCAAAGTCTATTGCTGTTGATAACGAATCTAATTTATATGTTAGTATTGGCTCTTACAATGATGCCTGCAGGTTGCCTAACTCGGGTAAAGGAATGTCGCCTTGTACCTTGCTCGATTCCGTGGGGGGCATATGGCAATTCAGTGCCAACAAACTTAACCAGACCTATGGAGATGGTATTCGTTATTCCACAGGCATAAAAAATGCTGTTGGTATGAACTGGAACACCCTTACCAATTCACTGTTTGTTTCGGTACATGGAAGGGGGCAGTTCCATGACTATTATCCCCAATATTATACCGCGGCAAATAGTGCGGAGCTGCCCGCTGAAACGATCTATGAATTACACAAGGGTGCCGATGGCGGGTGGCCTTATATTTATTATGACCAGTTGCAGCATAAAAAAATACAGGCGCCAGAATACGGCGGCGATGGCAAAGCCACGGGAGGGAAAAAAGCCCTGGATCCACTTGTAGCTTTCCCGGCTCATCTTGCGCCCAATGACTTATTATTTTATAAAGGCTCCATGTTTCCTTCAAAGTATAAAAATGGCGCCTTTGTAGCTTTTCATAGCCAGTCAACCGTTTTGCACAAGGGATATTTTGTAGCTTTCGTGCCTTTTAAAAACAACAAGCCTTCTGGCAACTGGGAAATTTTTGCTGATGGATTTGCCGGCATTGATCTTAACAAACCAACCGGGCCGGTACAGCACCGGCCATGCGGATTGGCGGAAGGGCCTGATGGAGCATTATACGTGGCCGATGATATGGGCGGTAATGTTTACAGGATAGCCTATAATAAATAGCTCGTAACCAATTAACAATGACAAACAACGATCATCAAAGTACCCTATCTTGCCCCTGGTAACCTTTTCTGTAATTTCATAATCCGAGCCTCACTATGTCAGAATATAAACAATACCCTTATTTTATCAAAGCCACTGTTTGCCTCTTAGGGATCATACTGTTTATATTCGCATTATACACGCTTAAAGACATCCTTGTTCCGCTTGCGTTTGCAGGTATATTTTCTATTCTCCTTAACCCGTTGTTCGTTCGGTTGCAACGTTATAAAATACCACGTATAATAGCAATTATTATCACTTTGCTGGTTGCGATAATCTTTTTCAGCGCCATATTATACTTTCTTTCCTCGCAGATTGCCAGGTTCAGTGAAACGCTACCACAACTGAAAAAGAAAATGATGTCTATATTGGAGGAAGGGGAGCATGTCCTGTTAAATAATTTCGGGATCGCTGTTGAAAACCAGGTAAAGATGATCAACCAGGCTCTGGAGCAAAGCAAGGGTATGGTAGGGCAGACGGTGTCAACTATTTTAGGCACAGTTGGGATAATTTTGTTACTGCCAGTTTATATTTTCCTTTTCCTTTTCTACAAGCCACTCATACTTAATTTTCTGTTTGAGGTATTTGCGGAAGAAAATTCGAAAAAGGTAGCCGACATTCTTAACCAGACAAAGTCTTCTATACAGAGTTATATGGTGGGGTTACTGCTGGAAGCACTGGTGGTGGCTGTTTTGAACTCAACTGCGCTACTACTGTTGGGGGTGAAATACGCTGTGTTGTTTGGCGTGCTGGGAGCCATTCTGAACATGCTGCCTTATATTGGCGGGGTGATCGCAATAATTTTACCGGTACTGATGTCGCTCGCAACCGACGACGGGTATACTACACCCTTAGCAATCGTTGGAGCCTATATTGTTATCCAGTTTATCGATAATAATATACTTGTACCGAGGATCGTCTCTTCCAAGGTTCAGATCAACGCGCTTATTTCCATCGTAGTTGTTTTACTGGGGAATGCGCTCTGGGGCATACCGGGCATGTTTCTATCCATACCTTTTGTTGCGATAATCAAGATCGTATTCGACCGCATTGAAGACCTGAAACCCTGGGGGAAACTGTTGGGTGATGAAGTGCCTACAAGACATAAGGGACAGATTTGGAGCAAATTTAAAAAGCGGCAACCAATTGCAGAGAAAGTCACCGGGAAAACATAACTGCCTGAATGGCCTTATCGATGCTGATCATAACGATTTGCCGGGATGCTTTTAGAAAGTTTGGTGAGATCTTCTTTTGTAAGCAAAGGGGCATCGCCTGTTACATCTTCCAATTGTTCTATTGTTCTTAACCCAACGATTGCTGACGTAATTGCGGGATGAGCTAGCGCGAAACCTACGGCAGTTTGTGAGGGTGACCTTTCTGGAACAGAAGCCAATTTTACCGCATCAGCGGCAACTTTTACTGCAGCTTCATCGTACTGTAAGAAGTTAGTGGGTGTTTTGTCTAGCAGTAAACCTTTGGCAAGACTTCCTCTCGCAAGAACCCCGATATTATTTTCATGAAGCAATGCCAGGCATGTTTCTTCTGGCCGCCTGTCGAGCAGGCTGTATTGCATCATTACACTTACTATGGAAGACCTGGTTATATATTCTCTAATGACATTGGGGCGAATGGACGAAATTCCGTAAAAGCGAATCTTTCCCTGTTGCTTCAGAATCTCAAATGCCTCAATAACCTCGTCTATAGGGTCATCGATTGTTCCTCCATGAAGCTGGTAAAGATCTATATAATCTGTTTGCAGTCGTCGTAAGCTCTCGTCAATAGACTCCAGAATGTGTTTTTTTGACGGATCCCAATCCAGCCCACTGTCATCAGGCTTCGAAACATTGCCCACTTTTGTTGCAATTACCAGTTGGCTGCGTTTGTCTTTAATGATTTTTCCAAGACTTGTTTCATTAAGTCCTTTGTCGTAAACATCAGCCGTATCAAAATAATTTATGCCCAGTTCAATAGCCCTGTTAACAAGCAGGTCGTTTGCCGGTTGATCCTTTCCCATTGACATGCAACCAAAACCAATCTCACTGATTTCCAGCGTTGATTTTCCTAATTGGTGATATTTCATACTAGTGTTATTGTTAAGCATTAAATGACACATAGGCTATCAGCCATCAGCAAAGATGCCTTATGCTCAACTGATGTGTCAATTAGTTTGCGGATAAAATATAAACTCTTTTTGATAAACTCATTGCAAACGATGTTTGCGCCAAGTCTTAAGGTAAAAGCTTTGGCTGATAGCTGGTAGCCGATAGCTTATAGCTAGTGCGCCAAATCACAGTTTACTTAACACTGGTTCTTTAAGTTTTTTTTCTACTCCGTGTCTCTCTGTGCCACTGGTGCCTCCGTGGTTTGCAGCGGGTTGAACCACGGAGGCACTAAAGGCACGGAGAGACAATAACATCCGGCACTGGTACCCTACAAATCTTCTTTCAGCATGCCCTCAATGTCAACAACCCGCCCGATGATGATGATCGCCGGATGTGAGATCTGCCTTTGCTCCGCCAGAAACGGCAGGTCTTTTATAAAACCCTTCGCTGATTTTTTATGAGGCAACGTCGCGTGCTGGATGATAACAGCCGGCATATTTCCCAATCCCTCGTCACAATAGGTTGCTGCAATCATGCCAAGTTTTTTCATCCCCATGTATATTACTACAGTTGCCTTGCTTTGCATGGCAAGCTTGAGATCATCTGAGAGCGAACCATCTTTTTTGGTACCCGTCATTACCCAAAAACCCTCACTCAGGTTGCGGTGCGTTAGCGGTATGTCATCAAAACCGGCAGTTTGCATGGTTGTTATCCCCGGGATATATGATGCCTGTATGCCGTTCTCACGTGCAAAAAGTATTTCTTCAAAACCTCTTCCGAATATAAAGGGATCTCCACCTTTTAAGCGGATAACTTTGCCTTTGCTGAAAGCCTTTGCACGGATCAATTCGTGTATTGTTTCCTGTGGCGTATAATTGCCATAAGGAAGTTTACCTACATATTCTTTTTCACAATCCTCCCGCGTGAACTGGAGCAGTTCTTTGTTCGCAAGATTATCATACAAAACAACATCGGCTTCCTGTAAAGCTTTGTAAGCTTTAAGCGTTAGTAATTCAGGATCACCAGGACCAGCACCGACGACTACCAATTCAGGTATAATAATTTTATCTGTCATCATTAACTAGAACCATTGTTTAAAACTTTTACAAACCATCGGTGTTCCTTGTTATAATTTAGGTATGATTTAACTGAACTGAATAAAATTACTTTACTACTTTCAATTAGAAATAAATTAATTAGGACTTAATGCGCGATATCACACATAAACAAATTACGTTACGCACAGCCAAAGCCATTGGCATCATTTTCTGTTCCGCGGCGACGGTGGATCTTATAAAAAGCGGCCAATTACCAAAAGGCAATTTATTTGATGTGGCCAGAGCCGCAGGGTTCCTTGGCGCTAAAGCCACTCCACAGTTACTACCACATTGCCACCCGGTAACAATTGATGGAATGGAAATGCAGTTTGAATTTTTACAAAAGGATCTGCATACTACATATTTTGAAGAAGACATATTTTTGAGGACGGGTATTGTCATCCGCGGTGAAGCAAAATCCATTGGCCGCACCGGCATTGAAATGGAGATGTTAACGGCTGTTTCTGTTGCCGCGCTGGAAATTTACGATATGCTAAAACCGGTAGATACCCAACTGGAAATAGGCAATATCAAGTTGTTGCAAAAAAAAGGTGGGAAAAGTGACCGCGAAAGATTTTTTGCTACCCCCCCTGTTTGTGCGGTGCTGGTTTGCTCTGATTCTACTGCAGCAGGTACCCGGGAAGACAAAAGTGGTCTACTGATCCGGGAAATGCTGGAAGCAGTTAATGCAGGCGTTAAACATTATAAAATAGTGCCGGACAACAAAGAAGTTATTCAACAACAGGTATTGCAGTGGGTAGGGGAAGATGTACATTTTATATTCACCACGGGCGGCACCGGCCTTGGACCCAGGGATAATACTGTTTCTGCTGTAAAGGAAATCCTGGAGAGGGATGCAGATGGCATTGCGGAAGCCATGCGGGTATTTGGACAAATGCGAACTCCGATGGCCATGATGAGCAGGGCAGTGGCTGGTTCTATCAATCAAACCCTTATTGTTACCCTGCCAGGCAGCACGGATGGTTGCCGGGAATCGCTTGAAGCAATTTTGCCTGCCGTCTTTCATGCAAGAAAAATGATGAAAGGGGGAGGACACTAAATTTTCATTAACATTATCAATGCTATGCGCTGTTAGCAAATAGCCGAAAGCCGATAGTCATGATTTCATATAACGAAGCACAGGCATTGATCGCATCCCATGCAGCATCTTTCGGCACCGAAACAGTACCGTTGCAATTGGCGCTTGGACGCATAATAGCTGAGCCGGTTATGGCAGACCGGGATTATCCGCCGTTTAACCGCGCCACTATGGACGGGTATGCCCTGCGGCTAGAGGACCTGAAAAATGGCATCCGCGATTTTACAATATCACAAACAGTCTTTGCAGGCGAAGTGACTAATAGCACCCTTGAGGCAGCATCCTGTTACAAAATTATGACCGGGGCGCCGGTACCTGGCAGTGCCAATGTAGTTGTACGCAGGGAAGACAGTTCACCCCTGGACAACATGGTGCGAATACTATCTGAAGACCATAAACTATTTCAGAACATCGCCCGGCGGGGGGAAGACGTTAAAGCCAACGCACAAGTGTTGACACCACCGTTAAAAGGCTCGCCTGCCGTGATTAGCGCACTTGCCGCATTAGGAAAGTCAAGCATAAAGGTGCAAAAACTTCCCCGCGTGGCATTGTTTACAACCGGCAACGAAGTAGTGGCTATCGAAGAACCTGTTACTGCGTCGCAAATACGGAATAGCAACCAATACCTGCTGAAATCGTTGCTTAAACAATGGAACATAGAGCCATTTTTATGCGAGCACATAAAAGATGATAAGGAAGCCCTGTTAAAAATGATTAAAAAAGGACTTGCAGGTGATATAGTCATCATCAGCGGCGGAGTATCTGCGGGTGACGCGGACTATGTACCTGAAATATTGGATTCTTTAGGCGTAACCAAACTTTTTCACAAAGTAGCCATCAAACCAGGCAAGCCAATATGGTGTGGCAAGGTTGCAGATGGAGCTATGGTTTTCGCACTGCCTGGTAATCCATTTTCCTCTATGGTTGATTTTGTCCTGTTTGTCGAAACTTACCTGGCGGATTGCTTAGGTTCAGGGTTAAGCAATGTAACATTACCGTTCGCCGGTAAACGTACTAAAACTTCCAACCTTGATGAGTTTTTTCCTGTACTGATTCACCCGGCTCCCCTGGAGGCAGCTCCTATTTCGTTCAATGGTTCCGGTGATATTCTCGCTGCCCTGATGGCAAGCGGCATCGCGCATCATCCCGCCAATGTTGGCAGTATTACACAAGGCATGAAGGTGACAGTAAGGGTTTTTAAGGATTAAACACTAATGCTCTCTTTGTATCAAACAATTTAAATATGCAGGGAGATAGTAATGTTAATTATGTAATCAGAAATTTTAAGGTACTAAATGATAGATTTATCATTTTAATATCATTTGATTAGTTGTTTCAATTTCCACTTTGATCCGCAAAACAAGGCCAATCAAAATTTACAAATGGAAGAAGCTGGTGTCGTCGAAGGAAATGATGCTGGTGGCCAGCTGGTTGAAGAAATTATTCTTGTTCATAACGTAAAGATCCAAAATAAAACAGGACTGTTCGGATCGGCTATCATTCACAAGCAACCAAATAATTCCGCAAACCAGCGCAGATTATTAGACAGGTTCGATAATTTATATACGTCGAACTTTAATCCAGATCCTACTGATTATATCGTTTATCGAAAAGATGTTTTACAGGAACACTTCGGCGCTTAACTAATCTCATTGTGCAAATTTTGTTACGAGGAGTAGTTTTTGCAAGCTGCCCCGGACATCTTTGAAGTTCCATTACCCGCCTTTGGAGAGGGAATATGATTTACCTTTAGCAATCAAGTGCAATCTAGTACGCTGCAGCCTGTAGTATCATGAGTAATCTTATTGGTGTAATTATGTGTGGTGGCGAAAGCAAACGGCGCGGAACTGATAAAGGTTTGGTTCCGATAGAAAACCAGGTATGGGCGACTTTTATGGCTGATAAATTATCGTTTCTAAATATTCCTGTTATATTTTCAGTTAATCCCCAACAGGTAAACAAGTATAGTGAACATATATCGCCTTCCGACCTTATGATTGATGATAATTTAATAAAAGGCCCGGCCAGGGGGCTTCTAACTGCCCACGGTAGTTATCCCGAACTTGATATCTTGCTGCTTGCTTGTGACATGCTTGACCTCGATGCTCATACAATTATGCAGCTGCTGCGTATCTATAAGGCAGAGAAAGCGTATGATTTTTATGTTTACCAGGATGAAAATTACGCACAGCCTTTTTGTGGAATTTACAGGAGCGCAGGAGTAAGAAAGTTACAGGCTAATATACTCGAAAACGGCCTTATTAGTGTTAGCATGCAGTATGTGTTGAACCAGGGGAATACAAAGCGTATAACTATAAAAAGTAACGCGGCATTTGCAAATTATAATTACAAAACCTAATTATGTAATTCGCAATAAAGTTATCTGGATAAAAAAAGGGCCTGGTAAACCAGACCCTTAAAAGTCTTGCAAAAAAGATCAGTCTTATGCGATCAATCTCACGTTAACGGCATTCATGCCTTTTTGACCATTTTGCAGATCAAATTCAACGCGATCATTTTCTTTGATTTCGTCAATAAGTCCACTTACATGTACAAATGTTTCTTTGTTAGAATCATCATGCTTAATAAAACCGAAGCCTTTTTCAGTGTTGAAAAACTTAACGGTACCTGTTGTTTTGTCCATCTTGTATAAATTGGTAATAAATAATTCTCAAAGGTACTACTAAATTCTTGAATCTATTCAATTGCTTTTTCTACAAGACGATTAATCGGCTGTTGGCGTTGAATTTGCATAATTAAAATTTTTGAGGACAAAACAAATGTCATTAAACAACCAACCGTAAGCTTAAATTCAGTAATTTGTTATACCAATATCATCATCTTAGCGAGTGGTTTAACAATACTCGCGCAAGTGTTAAATTAATCCTAATGAAAGATAATACCAGGAGGGCTGACCTTGATAATAGTAAGATCAATTTGAGGCAGGAACATGAAGTACAGTATTGGACCAGGAAATGGGGCATAACAGATCTTCAGTTAGAAACTGCCATTAAAGCGGCGGGAACCAATGTTGTAAAATTGGTTGAGGAACATTTAAGGCAAACCGGAAAATTATAAACGAATCCCCCTGCGGCATATTGATGTGCTACCCATACAAATGAATAACTCTTCGGCTCGTTCAAAATTTTACATAATAATTTACACTTGTCTCATAGGTGTTTTTATTTCCTTTAAAGCTATTGGCCAGGAAATAAGCAAAGATGATTACGACAGTACTTATTATCAGAGTTACCCTGAAAGTATTATTGCCCGCCTTTACCTTTCCCAAAAATACACTTCGCTTGAACTTAGGAAAGGGAACGATCCGCCACGATTAAGATATCTCCCAAATACCACTCTCAATCTTGGTATAGGAGCCACTTACCAAAACCTTTCGTTAAATCTTGCTTATGGGTTTGGCTTTATGAACAGGGACGAAGAGAAGGGGAAGAACAAAAAATTAGATTTACAGGCAAGATTGTATGGAAGAAAATGGGCCATTGATGTATATGGAGAATTTTATAAACAATATTACGTATATCCCAAAGGCAGGGGGAACTCAGGCAATCAAAACTATTATATCAGGCCTGATTTAAGAATTAACCTGGTAGGGGCTTCTGCATATCGCGTGCTCAATCACAGAAGGTTTACGCTACATCCCGCATTTGTTCAGGATGAATATCAAAAAAAATCAGCCGGATCAATTCTATTGGGAGCGCAGGCTTATTATGGTGACATCAAAGCTGATAGTGCACTTGTGCCATTTGAACTTTCTTCATACTACGACCGCCGGTCGATTTCCAAGGTACGCATTCTGGAGATAGGTCCCGGTGCCGGTTATGCTTATACATTGGTATTACCTTATCACTTATACATTACCGCTTCTTTCAACATTAATGTTAACCTGGGGCTGGTAAAGGAAACGGGCGCTAACACTAGTACTGATCATGTCAGCGTTAACGCGAATATGCTTTACCGCCTCGGCGGAGGGTATAACAATGGTAACTGGAACCTTAATGCGTTCTGGGTGAATACGAGATTTGCTGCCAAAGGAGATTTGTCGGGGAACAGTTACCTGTTAAATACCGGTAACTACAGGCTGATTTTTTCAAAACGTTTACAACCGGGTCCGAAATTGAAAAAAATGCTGCGGCCGCTGGATAGGTTGTTGGGGAAATAGCTGTCGGCCATCAGCTATCAGCTGTCACCTCGTCGTTATATATGGTTCCCCCTGAATTTAATGTGGAAAGGTATAAACAAAAGTTTCCCAGACTATATTTTTCCGAAAAATTCAGTCTGCAAGGATTTTATTAAAGGCGGCTGATAGTTGACCGCTGACAGCATCTCACACCTTCTCCGCAAACAGCCTTAACGTTCTTTCCCATGCGAGCTTAGCGGCGGCGGCATTATACCGGGCGGTTGAGGTATCGTTGTGGAAGGCATGGTTTACACCTTCGTAAATATA